>JBBIMS010000046.1:0-9159 GCA_037444285.1 Candidatus Aminicenantota bacterium
GTTATTTTCAGTATTTTCAAAAGTCTTGGAAATGTCCAGGTTCTTTCTCCCTTTCTCTCAGCCTGGATTGCCAATTTGATTTTTGGTTTGATCGGCTTCTATTTTCTATTTTCCGTTAGAACTTAAATTACATCTTGTATTTTCCAAAATCCTCAGGCTTCAGTTTCTCTAACCATTTCTGAAGTTTTTCTTTATCGTCAAGGAGATCCATCTCTGCTGTGTGGGCTCTTGTAAGAACTGACTCTTCAACATAAATAGGGGAATCGACTCTGAGGGCGAGGGCAATAGCATCTGAAGGTCTTGAATCTATTTTTATAATTTTTCCATCCTTTTCCAGGTAGATAAGAGCATAGAAAGTATTATCTTTAATGTCGCATACAACAACTTTATTTACTTTAACATCGAGAGAATTTAGCAGGTTTTTGAGAAGGTCATGGGTCATTGGTCTTGGTGTTTCTATTCTTTCCAGCCTGAGGGAAATGGCATTTGCCTCAAAGACACCTATCCATATGGGGAGGATCTTTGTCCCTTCTATATTTGAAAGGATCACTACAGGCATATTGTTAACCGGGTCAACAATCAAACCTTTTACTACCATTTCTATTTCCATTGCAACCTCCTAACCAAGTTAAATATAGGAAGTTTAGAGGTTTTTGTCAATAGCAAATTTTTTATGATTTATTCAAGGTTTATGGAGAGTAAATGTTTTTACAAAAGCTTAACAAATATCCGTTTATTTTGTAGAATTTAGATTGAAAATATACATGGAGGATGAGGAATGAAAAAGGTAAAAGGAATTTTGATGTTTATCTTTATTTCGTTTTCTGTCTTCATCTATGGCGAAGAATGCACGACTGCAGTTGTAAGCGGACTTGCTACAAAGGATGGGAGACCAATTCTCTGGAAGAACAGAGATACTGACACTCTCTCCAATAAGGTTATTTTTGTCAATGAAAAACCTTACAGTTATCTTGCGCTTGTGAATGCAAGTGAAACCTCAGGAAGAATTGTCTGGGCAGGTCTGAATTCAGAAGGGTTTGCCATTATGAATTCAGTAGCCTATAATCTTCCCCAAAAAAGCGGAGAGAAGGAGGACCTTGAGGGGATGGTAATGGCAGATGCCCTAAGAAAATGCGCTACAGTGGATGATTTTGAAAAATATCTAAAAGATAATCTTGGAGAAAGTCTCGGTTGCAGGACAAATTTTGGTGTTATAGATGCCCATGGAGGTGCTTCCCTTTTCGAGGTCCACAATCACGGATATAAAAGGATAGATGCTATGGATTTTCCAGAAGGATACATAATAAATACAAATTTCTCAAGGAGTGGTGAGGAGAATAAAGGAAGGGGTTATGTGAGGTTTGAAAGAGCATCTTCACTTTTTAAAAAATTCAATCCAGTTACCCATGAAGAAATAATTCAGAAAATAGCAAGGGATCTGATTAATCCTTTTTTTGGAAATCTCAAAATAGAAAATACTTCATGGGTTCATACTGATCACACAATTAACAGATACATTACCGCAAGCTGTGTTGTTATCCACGGGATAAAGAAAGGAGAAAATGGAAGAGCAACAATGTGGGTTATCCTTGGAGAACCTGTTTGCTCCATTGCAGTTCCGCTCTGGGTTGAAGCAGGAGCCCCTCCATCTCCCTTGATGGAAGGAGATACAGCTCCAATTTGCAGAGAGGCATTTAGATTAAAAGATATAATTAGACCTTTCCAAGATGTAGAAAGAAGGCAATATCTTGATATAAACAAACTTAGGGAGTGGCTTCCAACAATTATAAAAAAAGAAAAGGAGATAATTGATAGAACAAGAGAATTTTTAGCAAAAAATCCATCCCCATCTGAGCTTTCAAAATTTGAGAACATTGTTGCCCAGATGGCTTTGGAAACTCTCCAGAAAATCCAGTAATCTTTGAAAAGGAAATGTTGAAAATGAATTTTCAATCAAATAAACTTAAACCTTAGGAGGACTTATGGGTAAAAATATAGTTGAAAAAATTTTTGAAGAGCATCTTGTAGAGGGAACTTTGAAGGAAGGAGAGGAAATATATATATCCATTGATCAAGTTCTAACCCAGGATGCAACTGGAACAATGGCTTATTTGCAGTTTGAGGCTATGGGACTTGATAGAATTCAGGTTCCTCTTGCAGTTTCCTATGTTGATCACAATACCTTGCAAATCGACAACAAAAATCCCGACGACCATATTTACCTTCAGACAGTGGCTGCAAGATATGGAGCATATTTCTCAAGGCCGGGAAACGGAATATGCCATCAGGTTCATCTTGAAAGATTTGCAAGACCAGGAGCCACTTTGATAGGTTCTGACAGCCATACTCCAACAGCTGGTGGAATTGGTTCCCTTGCTATTGGTGTAGGAGGGCTTGAGGTTGCATCAGCAATGGGTGGCGAACCCTTTGCTCTGAAAGTCCCAAAGGTTGTTAGGGTTTGGCTTGAGGGAGAGTTAAATCGTCCTTATGTAATGGCGATGGATATAATTCTTGAACTTCTCAGAAGATTGACTGGTAAAGGTGGGGTTGGAAAGATTTTTGAATACGATGGCCCTGGGGTTAAAAATCTTACAGTTACAGAGAGGGCAACCATTACTAATATGGGAGCTGAACTGGGAGCAACAACCTCAATATTTCCATCTGATGAGATCACAAGAAAATATTTGAGAGCCCAGAGAAGGGAAAACCACTGGCGAGAGCTGAAGGCAGATCCTGATGCTAATTATTCAGAGGAGATAAGGATAAATCTTTCAGAACTCGAACCCTTAATTGCAAAGCCCCATCAACCTGATAATGTTGTGAAGATTAGAGAGATTGCGGGTATAAAGGTGAATCAGGTAAATGTTGGTTCCTGCACGAATTCTTCCTATCGGGCTCTTAAGTCTGTTGTTGCATTTTTAAAGGGAAGGACAGTCCATCCTTCAGTCTCAATGACAGTTAGCCCTGGCTCAAAAGCAGTTTATGAAATGATGGCAAGGGAGGGGGATCTCGCAGAGCTTATAGCAGCTGGTGTGAGGGTTTTGGAGTCTGCCTGCGGACCGTGTATTGGAATGGGGCAGGCTCCTCCATCAAAGGGAGTATCTGTAAGATCCTTCAACAGAAATTTCAAGGGAAGATCTGGCACAGTTGACGCTGAGATTTATCTTGCCTCCCCTGTATCATGTGCAGCAATTGCTTTAAAGGGAGAAATTGTTGATCCAAGGGATGTTGGCATTGAAATTCCTGTTTTTGAGGAGCCAGAATACTTTATTACAAATGACAACATGATAATTCCACCATTGCCTCTGGAAGAAGCAAAAAAGGTTCAGGTTATAAAGGGTCCCAACATAAAAGATGTTCCTGTAAAGGGTCCCCTTGAGGATAAAATTGTGATTACAGCTCTTCTTAAGGTTGGAGATAACATAACAACAGATGATATCATGCCAGCAGGAGCTGAAATTCTTCCTCTCCGTTCCAATATTCCAGAGATATCAAAATATGTATTTTGGCGTATTGACAGGGAATTTTACAAGAGGGCTCAAGAGGTCGGGACATCTGTTGTTATTGGTGGAGAAAATTACGGTCAGGGTTCATCCAGGGAGCATGCTGCCCTTGCTCCCATGTATCTTGGCTTGAGAGCTGTCCTTGCAAAATCCTTTGCGCGAATCCATAGGTCAAATCTTATAAACTTCGGTATTTTACCCCTCACATTTTCCAACCCTTCCGATTATGAGAAGATCGAACAGGGAGATATTCTTGAAATAGTTGATGTTTACGATTCCCTTGAAAATGATAAACCCTTCAAGGTTATAAACAAGTCAAAGAATTATTCTTTTGAAACAACTGCAAAGTTCACCAAGAAGGAAAAGGAAGTTCTGAAAGCAGGTGGATTGCTTCCCTACATAAAGAAGAAGAGAGGGAGTTAGAAAAATCCAAAAAAGTGCTTTATCGGTGACAAAGGATTGAATTATTGTTTAAGTCATCCAGTTAGAAATTGTAAAAATTGCAGCGATTTTTTCGTTGGCTTCCCTTAATTTTTTTGAGAGTTCCTTGACAAAGGATTTAAGAATTTTCAAAGCCAATTCTCTATTTTTTTCCATCAATTTTCTGAATTCATCAAGGGAGATCTCGAGAAGAGTTACATCGGAATGGGCGATTGCCCAAGCAGATCTGAAAGAATCTTCAACAAGGGACATCTCACCGAAATAATTACCCTCCTCAAGGATTGCCAGCGCCTCTTCACCAATTTTTGGAATCATCTTTGAAATTCTCACTTTCCCTTCATAAATGACATACAGGGAATCAGATTTGTCCCCCTCTTTAAAAATAACAGTATCCCTTTTAAGCTCCTTAACCCTTCCAATATGTAATATTTCTGCTTTTTCTTCCCTTGCCAGATCTTTGAACAGAGATATACTTTGAAGAAAATCTTCCTTCATGAACCTTTTTTAAAAAATATTGTGGATAAAAAATTTCTTTTTAACTCATTCAGTGCCTTCTCAGCAGATTTTCTAACCCATGAATGAGAGTCCCTCGAAAGATCTACAAGATGCTGAATTACTTCCTCACCACCTATTTTGGAGAAAAATTCTATAAGCTTCAATTTCACTTCAATATTTGAATCTTTTTTTAGATTTAAAACCTCCTCACTTATAACTGCAATTTTTTTGTTCCCCATAAGCTCCAATACACAACTTTTGACAAACCATTGGGGCTTTTTAAGGAGAGGAAGAAGGGCATGAACCTCAATATCCTCCCTCGGAGTAAGGGCTTTAAGAGCATAACTCCTGACCTCCCAGCTTGTATCTTCAAAGAAATTCAAAAGAATGTCGGTAGCCCATTTCTCCTTTATTTCCTTTATTTTTTCAATCAAACTTATTTTTTCCGCTTTATCTCCGCTAAGAAAGATTTTTTCAGCCAGTTCTTTTATCACTTTTTCCTCCAGGCCTTATTGATTCGAGAACCTTACTTGCTGAGTCCCTTACCACAGGATTTGGATCAGATAGGAACTGAGTTAAAAATTCCTCATTTTTTAAACCCATTTCTCCCGCCAATTTTATTGCGTAAGCTTTCAAGGGAGGGTATGATTCATTCAAAGATGCAAAAATAAATTTTTCCTTCCCTTCAACATTTTGGAATTCGTCACTTTTTAGGAATTCAAGTTTCTTTTTTGGAGGAAGAGATTCAAAATTTTCAATTTTAAATTCCATCACACCAAATCCAAAATATGCCCCATTTTCTCTTTTTTTGTCTTTAAATAAAACTTGTTTTCAGGGAGGGGAGGGATTTCAATTGGGACTCTTTCAACTATAGTAAGACCGTATCCTTCAAGGGCGTAGAATTTTCTTGGATTGTTTGTGAGAAGTCTCATTTTTCTAACCCCAAGGGTAAAGAGAATCTGAGCACCAATTCCATATTCCCTTTGATCAGGTTTAAAGCCGAGCTGTTTGTTGGCTTCCACTGTATCAAGACCTTTGTCCTGAAGACAGTATGCTCTGATTTTATTTGTAAGTCCGATGCCTCTTCCTTCCTGATTCAACATGTAAAGTATAACACCTTTTCCTTCTTTTTCAATAATTTCCATAGCTTTGTGGAGTTGTGGCCCGCAATCGCACCTCAAAGAGCCGAAGGCATCCCCTGTAAGGCACTGGGAATGAGCTCTAACAAGAACAGGCTCCTCAGGATTTATTTCTCCCTTTACAAGAGCAAGATGAGTCTCGTGATGAATTATGTCCTCAAAAACCATTATTCTGAAGTCTCCGTAGACGGTTGGGAGATCAGCTTCAGCAATCTTTTTAACAAGGATTTCACTCTTCATCCTGTATTTTATAAGATCAGCAATGGCAAGGATTTTAATTCCAAATTTTTTTGAAAACTCTTCAAGCTGGGGCATTCTCGCCATTGTTCCATCTTCGTTCATTATCTCACATATAACACCTGCAGGATAAAGTCCGGCTATCCTGGCTATATCAACTGAAGCTTCAGTTTGCCCTGCTCTTTCAAGGACACCACCCCTTCTCGCTCTCAATGGAAATATATGTCCAGGTCTTGCGAGGTCTTCAGGCTTTGTATTTGGATCAATAGCAGTCAGAATTGTTTTTGCTCTGTCAAAGGCAGATATTCCAGTTGTTACCCCCTCTCTTGCATCAATTGATACTGTGAAAGCAGTTCCGTATGGAGCAGTATTGCTCTCATCGTTGACCATTAAGGGAAGATCAAGCTCCTTTATCCTTTCTTCTGTTAGGGAAAGGCAAATGAGACCTCTCCCATACTTTGTCATAAAATTTATTGCCTCAGGGGTAACCTTCTCTGCAGCTATCATAAGGTCCCCTTCATTCTCCCTGTCTTCATCATCGACTATTATGATCATCTTCCCATTTCTTACATCTTCAATTACTTCCTCAACAGTTGACAAAGGCATCTTTTAACCTCCTTAAATAAGATTTTATCACTTTAAAAATATTTAGGGAAGAACCTCAAAAGATTCAAACTCTCTTTTTACGTTTAAAAAGTTTTTCCAATTCAACAGCGAAGAAGAGAAGGGATGATAAAAAAAGCATTATTAAGAGTTCAGGAATTGAAAGGGGGCTTGTTTTCAGAAATTTGTTAAAAAATGGTATGTAAATTGTTCCAATCTGTAGAATAAATGTAAGGATAATTGTCCAAAAAAGTAAAGGATTGGAAAGGAATCCAATTTTAAATGTTGAATGGATAAAGGATTTGCAGGCGAAGGCATGCCATAATTGGGCTAAACAGAGGACATTGAAGGTTATTGTCTGCCAGTGAAGGTTTAACTTTATGGCTATTCCCTGGGCTAAAAGAGTTATGAGACCAAGAAAAATACCTGACCAGAGAATGCTTATACCAAGTCCTCTTGAAAATATATTCTCCTTTGGATTTCTTGGCGGTCTTTCCATTATTCCTATTTCTTCCCTTTCCGAAGAAAAAGCAATTCCCGGTAGCCCATCGGTCACAAGATTTATCCATAAAATCTGAATTGGCTGTAGGGGAAGGGGGAGTCCAAAGAAAGGAGCAAGGAATATTGTCACTATCTCCCCAACATTGCTGGCAAGAACATATCTGATGAACTTAAGGATATTATCGTATATCTTCCTTCCTTCTTTTATTGCCTTTACAATTGTTGCAAAGTTGTCGTCGAGAAGAATCATATCAGATGCTTCCTTTGCAACATCTGTTCCTGTAATCCCCATTGCAACTCCAATATCGGCTTTTTTTAAGGAGGGAGCATCATTTACACCGTCTCCTGTCATGGCAACATATTCTCCCTTATCCTGGAGAGCCTTAACAATCTTTAACTTTTGTTCAGGAGCAACTCTTGCATAGACTTTTATGTTTTCTACTCTCTCTTCAAATTCAGAAAAAGTCAGGGCATCGAGCTTTGTTCCTGTAATTATTGAATAGTCATCCTCTAAAATTCCAATTTTTTTGGCAATAACTTTTGCTGTTAAGGGGTGGTCTCCTGTGATCATAACAGGTTTTATCCCTGCTGATTTGCAAAGTTTAACTGCTGAGTATACCTCATCCCTTGGGGGGTCTATCATTCCTATAAAACCAATAAAAATTAAGTCATTTTCAACCTTTTCAGGCTCAAGACTTTCTGGGAGGGAATCCCACTCCCTTATTGCAAAGCCAAGAACTCTTAAACCCTCTCCTGCCATCTTCTCATTGGTTATTGTTAATAAGTTCCTGTCAATTTCCTTTGTCCCTTCATCAGCCAGAAATTTAGAAGATTTTGAAACAATAACCTCTGGAGCCCCCTTTGTAATTGAAAGAATTTTTCCATTCTTCCATTCATGGAATGTTGTCATGCATTTTCTCTCTGAATCAAAGGGAATTTCGGCAATTCTCCTCATTTCCTTTTCTATTTCTTCCTTAACAATTCCTGAGTCCATCCCTAACTGAAGGAGAGCTATCTCAGTTGGATCTCCAATGAATTTACCATTCTGATAGGATGCATCATTGGATAAAGATGATGTCTTTAAGAAGAAGGATAATTTATTCAGATTGTCTCCATTTTCATCAATAACAATCTCGTCTTTTTTATAAATCCTCCCTTTCCAAAAGATCTCTTCTACTTTCATTCTGTTAAGGGTCAGAGTTCCTGTTTTGTCCGTGCAGATGTAAGTTATAGAGCCGAGGGTCTCAACTGCTGGAAGTCTTCTTATTAAAGCATTCTCCTCAACCATTCTTTTTGCTCCAAAGGCAAGGGTTATGGTTATAACTGCTGGGAGAGCTTCTGGAATAGCAGCGACTGCAAGGCTAACAGCAGTTATAAAAAGGAGTATTGGCTCTCCCCCTCTCAGCAATCCGATAAAAAATACAAGAGCACAAATAAAGAGAAAAGCAATGGAAAGTTTTTTCCCAAGATCTGCAAGCCTTTTCTGGAGGGGAGTTTTCTCATCCTTAGCTTCTTGGAGCATTTCTGCAATTTTCCCAATTTCGGTCCTCATCCCTGTCTCAACAACAATTCCCTTTCCTCTTCCCATTGTGACTGCAGTTCCTTTGAAGAGCATATTTTTTCTGTCACCAAGGGGAAGGTGCTTCTCCCTCAATGTTTTTGTTATCTTTTCAACAGGGATAGACTCGCCAGTCAAAGATGCCTCATTAACTTTTAACTGATGAGCCTCCATCAAACGAATATCCGCAGGAACAATGCTACCAGCCTCGACAAGAACAATATCACCAGGAACAATCTCTTCCACAGGAATTTTTCTAATTTCACCATCCCTCAGGACCAGTCCCTCTGGTTCCGCCATTTCCCTTAATTTTTCCATTGCCTTCTCAGCCTTGTATTCCTGAGAAAAACCGATTATTGCATTGAGAAAAACAATGAGGAGGATTGCAATTGAATCCATTCCCTCTCCAAGAAATGCCGAGATTATTGCTGCAATAATAAGAATAATTATCATAAAATCTGAAAATTGACTCAGGAAAAGGACAAATGGGCTTTTTTTCTTTTTCTCCTCTATCCTGTTCAAACCATATATGGATATTCTATTTTTTGCCTCAGTAGAGGAAATTCCATAAGGGGAGGAATCAAGGATTTCAAAAATCTCTTCTATTTCTTTTCTATACCAGTCAGTCCTAATCTCTTCCATATCAAACTCCAAACACAAATTTTACAATATTTTTTAAAAA
>JBBIMS010000047.1:0-1939 GCA_037444285.1 Candidatus Aminicenantota bacterium
GAATTGAGTCGAGAAGAGTGTATTTTGGCTATATATTCGATGATGAAATAAAAATGAGAATCGAGAATTGCCTCTTAACATATTTTAAAGAACCGAACTCCTACACTGGTGAGGATGTTGTTGAAATTAGTTGTCACAGTAGCACACCAATACTTTTGAGGATTGTGGAGCTTTTCTCAAAAAGTGGAGCAAGGATTGCGAAGCCTGGGGAATTCACCAAAAGAGCCTATCTCAATGGAAAAATTGACCTCCTTCAGGCTGAAGCAGTCAATGACCTCATAAATGCAAGGACTTTAAGACAGGCAATTCTTTCCTACACGCAGGTTGAAGGAAGACTCTCAAGGAAAATAAAAGCTTTAAAGGAAAAAGTTCTTATATTAATTTCGAACTTAGAGGCAATGATTGAATTTCCTGAGGACGAGATAGAAATTCAGAGAGAAAATATTTTGAGACCTTTGAAGGAAATAATTAAAGAGATAAAAAATCTGCTTTCAACCTTCAATTTTGGAAGGATTCTCTCCGATGGGCTTACAGTATCCATCGTTGGGAAACCAAATGTAGGCAAATCAACCCTTTTCAATGCCCTTGTCAATGAAGAAAGAGCTATAGTGAGTCCATACCCTGGAACAACAAGGGATTATATAAGGGAAAGAATAAATATAGATGGTGTGCCTTTAAATGTTGTTGACACTGCTGGTGTTTGGGATGCGATGACCGATGTTGAGGAGGAAGGAATAAAAAGGACTGAAAGCATGATAGAAAGATCAGACGGAATAATTGTAATGTTTGACCTTTCAGAAAAATTGCGAGATGAAGATTTTAAAATTATGGAAAAAACAAAGGAGCTAAATGTTATTGTCGTATTTAATAAAATGGACCTACCATCCATATTGGAAAGGGAAAAAGTATTTGAAAACTATCCATCCTCTCCATGGGTTGACATATCTGCAAAGATGGGAACAAATATTGAGAAATTACTGGAGTTGATTAAAGAGAAATTTATGCCATCTCAGGAATCAAGTGAGGTAATAATGAACTTAAGGCAGAAGGAACTTCTCGAAAGAACTCTTGAAAAATTCGAGGAGGCTTTTGAAATGATTGAAGAGGGGAAATGGGAAGAGATTGTTGTTGAGAAGATAAAGAATGGTTCAATTTATCTATCTGAATTAACAGGAGAGATCAAAACTGAAGATGTTCTTGATAATATTTTCAGTAGATTTTGCATAGGGAAATAAGCCAGTAATTATTTAGTTTTTTGAGAGCTTTTTAAGAAAGGTCCAGACTTCTTCAACATTCTTCAAGCGGAACTTTGCAAAGGAATCCTTCCTTCTTCCAACAAGAACTGTAATTTCCCTCTCCCCAAGAACCCTGAAGGCATCCTCATCTGTCTCGTCGTCACCAATGTAAATTTTTAAAAAGTTTCTTTTTAGATTCATAAGGGAAATAAGTTTCTTTATCCCCTTTCCTTTGTCCCAGTTAATGTTAGGTCTTATCTCAATAACCCTCTTCCCCTTTCTAATTTTCAATTTTCCACCACTTTTTCCAACTTCCTCTTCAACAATAGATTTTAGAGTCTCATGGAATTCGGGCTTCAAAAGTCTATAATGAATGCTTCCGCTCAATCCTTTATCTTCAACAATTACTCCTCTAAGATGCCTGACCTTTTCCTCAATTCTTTTTAATTTTTTTCCAAGAATACTCTTTATCCTGATTGCCCTCGGATGAATCCATGCTTTCCCTTTGCACCAAATTTCTAAACCATGGTTTCCTATAAGAGGAACCCCCTTTATTTTCAAAAGATTTTTTATCTCCTGAAGACTTCTTCCAGAAACAACTGCTAAAGGGATTCTCTTTGAGATCTTCACAAGAAACTTTCTTCTCTTTGGATGAAGGCGTGCAAGATGAGGCTTCTTTTTAATAGGAACTATTGTGCCATCAT
>JBBIMS010000047.1:1965-8953 GCA_037444285.1 Candidatus Aminicenantota bacterium
CTCCCCTTTAATTTTTCCAAAATCATTTTCATAGATAAACTATGCTTTCCGGTGTGTCCATTGAGAGGAAAAGAAGGAGATATTCACGAATGTGTCTTGTTATTAAAAAATTGTTTTTAATATGTTCTTTTCCATTCTCTCCAAGTTTTTTTGCAAAATTGGGCTCGTTTATTAACTGCTTTATCCAGAAGGCTGTTCCTTCTATGGAATGGGTAAGGATCCCTGAGTATTTATGAGCTATTTGAAGTGGTATACCTCCAACTGCAGAGGCAATTACTGGCTTTCCCTTCCATAATGCCTCAGCCACTGTTAAACCGAACCCTTCTTTAAGAGACTTTTGAAGAATCACTGTTGATGCTCTCTGCAAAGCATTTATTTCTATGTCGCTTCCTGGAGGAAGGAACAAAACATGAATATCAGGGTCTCCTCTGGCTTCATTCTTTACCTCTTCAAGAACCTTTATTCCCTCAGGGTCATCAGTGGCTCCTCCACCTGCCAGGACAAGTTGACAATCAATATGTTCCTTAACAAGTCTGTAAGCTTTTATAACTCCTATAGGATCTTTTAAATAGTCGAACCTGGAAATCTGAGTAATTATGGGTCTCTCTCTATCAAGCCTAAATTTCTCACAAATTTCATTTATTTTCTCTTCAGGAAGTTCCCTGTTTTTATCAGATAATGGATCTATAGAGGGGGATATTAAGACCTGTCTTATAGAAATTTTTCTGGAAAAAGAAGGGGCAGAGAACACTGCACAATCATATTTTTCAATAAAATTTTTGAGAAATTCCCATGTTTCAGGCTTTGGTGATGTGAAATCTATGTGGCATCTCCATATCCACTTCCTTCCGATCTCTCTTTTTCTTTCAATTAAAGCTATCGGTTGTGGGTCATGAATAAAAACAATATCACCATAATTTGGAATCTCATAAGAATTTTCCCTGTTGATCTGGAGAAAGTGATCAAATTCTTCTTTTGTGATTTCCAGATCCACTCCGTGGAGAGAATTGTGAATTTTCTTTGTTATGTGGAAGAATCTATCATCTCCCTTTATAACATCCCACCATGCATTCACTCCAAGCTCTCTTAGGAGGGGAATTATCCTTCTCAAAATTTCAGCCACACCACCCCCTACTGCTGTCGAATTTATATTCTGAACTGACTTTCCTTTCAGTTTTTCTGCAAGGAGAAAGAGTTCTTCAATTTCACTCTTTCCAACTATTGTTATGTATTCCTCAAGTCTTGCCATTTTTCACTATCTTCCAATCTCTATATGTTTTTTAACAGTCTCAATTATTTTCCTTCTTAAGCCTTCAAGGGTTATTGTATAAGGATCGAAGCGGGAAAGCTCGGATGCAATTTCCTCCATCCCTATGGTTTTGAACCAATTGGAAAAATCATTTTCTCCCTTTTCAAGCCTCAGACGAGATTCAAATACATGGTAGTAGATGGAATTAATAGAAATCTTTTCCAAAATATTTATAAACTCCTGAGGAGTCTCTGCTATGAAGGGAGTCTTGAAAATGAAGGTCCTGCATGACATAAAGTGAAATTCTTCTCCCTCATGGCATTCAATATTTTTAAAGTTTTCTCTGCTAATGTAATCTTCAAGTATCTCAATAAATCTTTCCCTCAGTTCCCTTATTTTTCTGAATTTTACAGTATCTATACTTGCCATCCTTTCTCCAAGAGCATCTAAACCGAGGGAGTTTGTAATCCAGAAAGCGAAATCATTGGGAGGTTCTGGAGATAAATAATGATGCTGTTGAAGAAACCTGTGGGTATGATAGTAGATTGATGAGCCTGGAACTATTTTTATTCCATCCAGCAATTCTTTAACATTTTTTGCAGTTATACCGAGTAGCTCCACAAGGTTATGTCTTGAGTAAAATTGGAAAGGGCTACCCATAATTCCTCAAATTAATTTTCTCAGATCTCCAACAATCTTTCCAGCCCATCGATAAATATTATTTTCTCTTACTATCTCCCTCATTTTATCCATTCTCTGTTTCTTCTCCTCTTCACTCATTTCAATCCCGATTTTTATTGCTTCTGCAAACTGGTCTAAAGCTATAGGGTTTATCAAAATTGCATCGCTCAACTCCCTTGATGCTCCTGTAAATTTGCTAAGGATTAAAACTCCCTTTCCATCAAATCTCGATGCTACAAACTCCTTTGCCACAAGATTCATTCCGTCATGAATCGGGCTTACTATACAAATATCAGAAGCTCTGTAATAAGATATTACATCCTCCTGGTTTAAATGGACTTTATGTAGAATTATAGGCTGCCAGTCCTTGCTCTTCCATTTTGAATTAATGTCAACCATTGCGTGATAAATCTCATCATTGTATTCTTTATACTTGGGAATGTGAATTCGAGATATTGGTCCCACTTGAAGAAAAACAAACTTTCCTAAATACTCTGGATATTTTTCGAAAAATCTATCAATAGCTTGGAATCTTTCCACTATTCCTTTTGTGTAGTCAATTCGATCAATACCAACCCCCAGAATCCTGTCTCTTATTCTATAATCCTTTCTTATTTGAGATATTTTCTCTTCCACCCTCTTGCTCATGGAAATCCTTTCTATCTCTTCAAAATCCACACTTATTGGATATGCTCTAACAAGAGTTTCCCTTCCACCCTTAACAACAGACAATTTTTCCCGATCGATTCTTGCCTCTATGAATCTATCAACTGTGTCAAGGAAATTGAGGCAATGATAACGAATGTGAAATCCAATAAGGTCGTTGCCAAGAAGCCCTTCAAGGATTTCCTCTCCATGGGGGCAAACTCTGAAAGCCTCTGGATTTGGCCAAGGAATATGCCAGAAGTGGGCAACAATTGCATTTGGAAGCCTATCCTTAATCATCTTTGGTAGTAAAGAAAAATGATAATCCTGAATGAAAATGAAGCCACTATCATCTCCCATTTCCTCAACAACAGCATCTGCAAATTTCTCATTAACTTTTTTATAAATCTTCCAGTCTTCATCACTAAAATTCGGTCTAACATAAGCATTGTGGCATAAAGGCCAGAGTCCCTCATTGGAATATCTATAATAAAACCCCTCCTCTTCCTCCTTTGTGAGCCATACTCTTCTCAAAATATAACTTGGATTCTCTGGAGGAACCCTCAAACGGTCTCTCTCATCCACCACTTCTCTGTCTGCATCGCCTGTTCCTGAGGCAATCCATACTCCACCGCAACTCCTCATAACAGGGTCAAGGGCTATAGCCATTCCACTGGCAGGAGTTATACATTTAATCCCATCTTCAGAATAAATGTGCATATAAGGCTCTCTGTTGGAAACAAGTATAAATTTTTTCTCTCCTATCTTTTCCATCACAGCATCTCTCAAAGCCTCTTTCTTCCATACCATTTTATTCTTCCTTTTAAAAGATTTTCATTAAATTCTTCTAACTGTTCTCAATCATTTTATAAGATTTTTTGCTTCTCCTCAACAGAACGAATCAGATAATCCTTATCCAAAATGCTCTTTAAGAGCTTCCAGTATTTTCTCTGCAATTTTAATAGCAGCATCTCCCCTGGAGAAGTTCATCCCCTTTTCTCTCATCTCTTTCATTTTTTCCTGATTCTTTAGAATTTTTAAAATTTTGTATCTCAAACTGCTGTACTGATTTATCTTTATTGCAAGCCCCTCCTCAAGGAGAAAATCTGCATTCCTTTCTTCCTGACCGGGATAGTTCTCGATAAGAAATGGGATTGTTCCTTTCTGTAAAGCCTCTGTTGTTATAAGTCCTCCTGCCTTTGTTAGAATTATTGATGACACTGAAAGAAGTTCTTCCATATTTTTTACAAATTTAAAAACCTTCCAAGCTTTAAGGTTCGGATCATTAAGATTCTTAAAGAATTCTTCAACTCTTTCCTTTATTTTTTCCTTTTTACCAACAATTACTATTAGCTGATAGGGGATTTCTAAAAAGCAAATATTGGAGAGGATTTTCTTTATTTCTTTGAAATTTAAAAGTCCTGCATAGAATAAAATCACTGGAAAATTTTCTGAAAATGAAAGGGATGAAAGAACCCTTTCTCTGTCTACTTCCTTTGAGAATTTGAGCTCAGTTGGGATTCCAGAGACGAAAAAATTCTCTTTTTTAATCCCTATTTTTTCTATATTTTCAATAACCTCATATAGCATCTGTTCAGCAGGAAGAAAATAAAAGTCAATTCCTGGTGTTATCCATATGCTGTGGATTCCGTAATCTGTGATACAGAGAGCGGTTAAAATCTTAAGGTTTTTCCTTTCCTTTACATCCTGGATTATTTTTGCAGGAAGAAAATGGGTGAAAATAATTGCATCGGGTTTATTGTTTAAAACATATCTTATGAATTTCTTTGCAATAATTCTCATAAAAAATCGATAAAAGAAGTTCCCCTTTGAAATGTTCGAAAAGTCTTCCTTAGCAGTGAAAAGGAGGCCCCAGAGAAAAGGGACTCTATTGGCGAGGAAAAGATAGCCATTTGCATAGATTAATCGGAAAATAAAAGGGGTGAAGGATAAAATATCCAAAATTTCAACTTCAGATTCAGGGTCGATTTTTTCAATTGCTTCTTTGATAGCTTTACTTGCAGATAAGTGCCCTCCCCCTGCTGATGCGTAAGAAATCAAAATTTTGTAACCCATAATTTATTTTAAAAAAGGAAATTCTGAGAAAAAGTTTAAAGGAATTTTTCAATAATCACAGGAAATCACATTGCTTGCCCCGCACAAAGGAATGTGAACAACAGCAGGCTGGCAGGCGATTGCTCCTGTGCCATAAACTTCAAAAACTAATACTCTGTCCCCAGCAGGAACATCATCAAAACTTTTCCTTTGACCAGGAGCCACCGTTCCATAGTTTATGTTGTCGACAAGAACAGAATAGGTAAGTCCTCTCTGGGAATTGTTCTCAACCCATAGAGTTCCAGTATCGTTGAAGAAGCATGAACAGGAGATAAAGAGGCTTAAGAGTATGAAAAAAATAATTAGAAGGAAAAGTTTTTTCATAAATACCTCCACAAGAGAAAATTATAGGATTTAAATTCAAAATTTGCAAAAGGATGTTTTTGGGGTTGATTGTGTTTTTTATATATGTTAATATTTTTCTGGAAATCTGGAAGTAAGGAGAATTACTATGTCAGGTCATTCAAAATGGCATTCAATAAAACATAAAAAGGCTGCTCAGGATGCAAAAAGGGGTAAGATGTTCACAAAGATTATAAGGGAGATCATAATTGCAGCAAGAATGGGTGGAGGAGACCCTGAAAAGAATCCCCGTCTAAGGAAAGCAGTTGCAGATGCGAGGGCTGTAAATATGCCTGCAGATAATATAAAGAGGGCAATTCAAAGAGGGACTGGAGAAATTGAAGGGGAAAAGGTTGAGGAAATCTTCTACGAAGGTTATGGCCCTGGTGGTGTAGCAGTTTATGTTCAGGCAATGACAGATAATAAGAACCGAACAGTTTCAGAGATAAGGCATATATTTTCAAAGAATGGTGGTAATCTCGGTGAATCTGGATGTGTTTCATGGATGTTTTCGAGAAAGGGATACATTGTTCTGGAAAGGGAAAAAATTGATGAGGACAAGTTGATTGAAATTGTTCTTGAGAATGGTGGAGAGGATGTTAGAATAGATGGGTCAAACTTTGAAGTGATCACACCCCCTGAAGCCTATGAGAATGTACTGCAGGCTCTAAAGAACAATGGAGTTGAAGTTGCCTCATCTGAGGTTGGTTTCATACCTCAGAATTATGTTAAGTTGAAGGGAAAGGAAGCTGAGCAGATGCTAAGACTGATGGAGGCTCTTGAGGAGCATGACGATGTTCAGCATGTCTGGGCTAACTTTGACATTGAGGAAGAAGAGATTGAAAAGTATGAAGAGAAAAGAGTGTCATGAAAGTTATGGGGATAGACCCCTCACTGAATTCCACAGGCTATTGTGTAATTGAAAAGGAAAAGGAAAATATTTCAATTCTGGAGAAAGGGATAATAAAACCATCTCAAAATACAGTCCCTGAAAAATTGCATGCCCTGGCAAAAAAGATTAAAGAGATAATAGATATTTATTCTCCTGATGAGGTTGCCCTTGAAAATGTCTATAGTTCCCCTTTTAAAAGATCTTCCCTTCTTCTTGCCCTTTCAGCAGGGGCACTCATATCAGCAGTTTGTGAAAAAAGTAAACCCGTATTTCAGTATACAACTACAGAAATTAAAAAGGCAGTTACTGGGTGGGGTAGGGCAGGAAAGAAGGATGTAGAAAGAATGGTTAGAAGATTGCTGAAAATAGATGGTGGAATTGAAAGTGATGTTTCAGATGCAATTGCTGTTGCAATTTGTCATCTTTTTACCTCATCAAAACTAAGAAATCTGAAATGATTTCATATTTAAAGGGAAAGATAATAGAACAAAAACCGGGGGAGGTTGTAATCGATATTAACGGAGTGGGATATAAGGCTTATGTCCCCCTCTCCACATATTTTAAACTTGGCTCTGTCGGTGAGCTTGTTTCCCTTTTTATTTCTACATTTATAAGGGAAGAAAATATAAATCTATACGGTTTTCTTACAAGGGATGAAAGAGCTCTCTTCGAAAGACTGACAAAGATAAGTGGGGTTGGACCAAGGCTTGCTCTAAACATCTTATCCGGCTTGGGACCTGAGGAGTTTGCAGAAGCTGTTGAAAAGGGAGAAACTCAGAAACTTTATTCCCTGCCAGGGGTTGGAAAGAAGACTGCGATGAGGGTGATTGTTGAGCTTTCAGGAAAGCTTGGAACTGAAGAAAAACAGAGTGGTTTGAAGGAGGACATACTCTCAGCTCTTTCAAATCTTGGATACAAAAAGAAGGATGTAATTGGAATTGTTGATAAGGTTTTAAAAAAGTGCAATTCAGAAGATGGTTTTGAAAAAATTTTCAAGGAAGTTTTAAAATCGATTGCTAAAAAATGAGAAGTTTTTCCAATCCAAGACCAACAGAAGAAGATTT
>JBBIMS010000048.1:0-8922 GCA_037444285.1 Candidatus Aminicenantota bacterium
TCAAGGTAAAGCTTTGTGAGTTGAAGGGATGTAATTTTTCTTTCCTTTATAATGGCTGAGAGATGGGTCAATGGATAGAAGGCAAGTTCTTCAAAGTTTTTAGGAACTTTAACATCTTCTACCTTTGAAATCTTAAACTGCTTTTTTGTTTTTTCAATCTTATATCCTGGGGGGAGCGGGTTGAAATAGAGGGATGGAGGAACACTATTTTCAAGCTTTACACTCCTGATTTTTTCATAGTTGAGAAGATTCTCATTTACATCATCAATCATAAGCTTTCTCTCTTTCTGGTTGAACTGGAGCCCTATAATCTTTTCTGCAACTGAAATGTCCTCACTGCTTATCCTTTTCTCTGAGTTCAGGAGATAGAGGTTAAGTCCTAAACTTAACAAAAAAAGGAAAAGAATTGTCGGGAAAATTAATTTGCTTTTTAGAAGAGTTTTCATATTATCCTCCCTCTAATCTTCATTTTAAGAGTTTTACCTTTAAAAATTTAAAGACTACTTTATCCCGAGTTTTTTCGCAATCTGAGAAGGGATTGAATCCTTGTGGACCATTATTGCAACAGTTTTCAATCTAACATAGGAACGGGACATGTAAACATAGCCTCCGTAAGCTCTGTCTGTTCCTCCAGAATTTTTTGTTAGATAGAACTTCGTCCCTTTCTGGTTATAAGCAATTCCAACAATGTGCATTAAGTGGTCGTCAGTGGTTGTGAAATTGTCAAAAGTTTTCTGCCGCATTTCCTGATCCACTTCCTTCTCAGGCTCTGGTTCTGTCACTTTCTCTTCCCTTTCAGCCTGAGTCTTTTCTTCCCAATCCTTCAAGGGAACAATTGCATAACCTGTCTTTGTGGAGAATTCCCTTTCACTTACATCTCCATCCCAGACAACTGAGAATCCATTTTTCAATGCATTGTCAATAATTTCCTCAAGTTCATCAATGGGAACATTGTAATAACTGGAATAATGCATCCAGTTATCGGGAATTTCAAGCCTTATCTTTTGATAAAAGGGGTGATGGGTGTAGGATGTCAGCTCTACATAATTGTCGAGATTCAAGCCAATTACTTCATCATAAAAACTCTTGGGAGTATAAATTTTGCCATTGTATTCAAATTGGGAAGGGGGTTTGCCAAGATAAACATCAAGAACTGCCTCAAAAGCTTCCATCCACCTTGGAGTTACTCTACCACCTGATATCTTCAAAATTCCATCAAGCATCCCCTGAAGGACAGAATGAAGTTCGCCGTGATTGTGTCTGCTCTCTCCTATCTGCATTCCCGTGTAAACAGACTCAGGTACAATTCCAAACCTCTTTATTGTCTCAATTACATCGTGGCTCTGACCTCCTGGACTGAAATTTGCCTTCCCATGATTTCTTATGTAATTAAGAGCCTTCTGAGGGTAAACATATCTAACAATAAACATCTCAGAGAGATCAAATTCTCCTTTTCCTTCCCTCAGAAGCTCTGACTCAAGAAAGGAAATTGTTGCAAAATCCCAGCAGGTTCCTGTCTTATACTGATTTTTAACAGGTGTTCTTTTAACTTCATAGACTGTTTTAAAAACATGAACAGGCTTCTCCTTTGGCTCTTCCTTCTTCACCTTTTGGGCACTTAAGAAAACTGGAAAAAGAAGAAAGATGGAAAGAGAAATTACTAAGATTTTTTTACCTCTGAGCATGATTCCTCCTTATATTCTTTTCCCCTTTGTATCGAATTTAACAATTTCATCACAAAGGGGTTTTAATTCTGATTCTATTTTTGATGCATCACCTACCACAACAATTATAGCATTATTGAGATGTATGTATTTTTCAACAGCCTTCTTTACTTCATCAAATTTTACACTTTTTATCTTCTCAGGATATTTATCCCAGTAATCGGATGGAAGCCCATTAATTTTAACAGTTGAAGCAGCTTCTATAACTCCAGATCCCCCTTCATTGACAAGAGGCAAAACACCTGAAAGGAAGCTCTTTGAGTATTTTATATCTTCCTCAGTGAAATCTCCCTTTCTCAGCCTTTCTACCTCTTTCAATATCTCCTTTACTGCAGGAGCAGTAACCTCTGTTCTCACCTCAGCATTTATTGCAAAAATCCCTGAATGGACAAAGGGCATGATCCATGAATAGCATCCATAAGTCCAGCCTTTGTCTTCCCTTAAATTCATAAAGAGCCTTCCAGTTCCTCCACCACCAATGTGTCTTCCACCACCAAGAATCTTATTCCCCACCATAAGAGGAATATAATCCTTTGAGTTCCTCGGAAATAGGAGATTCCCAATAAGGATATAGGACTGAACAGAGCCTGGTCTATCCACAAGATAGAGTACTCTCTTAGATGGAACTTTTGGAGACGGGAACTGAGGATCTTTAACTGGAGAGCCTTTCCTCCAGCTTGAAAACACTCTCTCTATTTCTTTAAAGAAATCCTCACCATTGTAGTCGCCGTAGGCCATGAGAAGAGCCTCATTGGGAATAAAGAATTTCTTGTGATATTCTATGAGATCTTCTCTTTTAACCTCATTTAATAACTTTTCAGAGGGGAGAACCTGGAAAATATTTACATATGGAGCTCCAGATGGAGTTGTGATCTTTGAGTAGGGATGATTCTGGAAAACCTGTTTATATAGCATCTCTGAAGCAAGGAAAAGAGGAGATGATCTCTGCTGTAATAACCTTGCTTTGAAATTCCTAACCTGTCTTTCAATCTCACTCTTTTCAAAGGAAGGATTCATGATAACATCTGAAACTATATCAAGAACCTCTCTCAGATTTTCCGAGAGGGTTGTTGCTGTAACTACCATTCTGTCAGGTTCTGAGGAAATGTTAAGAGATGCACCAAGAATTTCAAGCTTTTCCTGAAGAGTATTTGAAGGATAATTTTTACTCCCCATTCTCATTAAACTTGCAACCAACTGGGATATCCCTGGTTTATCCTCCGGCTCATAGAAAGCTCCACCTTTAAAGGATAACTGGAATGTGATTTTTGGAAGGGAATGATTCTCAAAGAATTGGACATAAAGACCATTGGGAAGAATTTTTTCCTTAGACTCAGGAAATCTATACTGAATTGGGTTTTCATTGAAAGGAACATTTTTCCTGAAGGATTCATCAGGAAGTTTATAGGTTGATGGAAGAACTGTAACAACTGACCTGTTCTTCGCTGTAAAATATTTATTCGCAACTTCAGCTATATCCTTTTCTGTTACAGCCATGTATTTTTGTAGCTCAAAATTTATTAGATTGGCATCTCCATCGTAAAGCTCAAATTCACAGAGAAGCATTGCTCTGCTCAATGTCCTCTCAAGTCTGTTAATAAAATTGGTTTTAAATCTTGCTTTAACTTTTTTAAGCTCCTCAGGGGTCACAGACCCCTTCTTAATTTTTTCAATTTCTTCAAGGGCAACCTGAAGAGCCTCCTCAGGCTTTTTGTCGGGTCTTACCATTATGTTAATAGTGAAGATACCTGCTCCCCTCATAGCATTTGCACCACCTGTTACACTAACTGCAACTTCCTTTTCCCTTACAAGTTTCTGAAACATTCTTGAACTTTGCCCTGAGAGAAGAATGTCTCCGAGTAGATCAAGGGAGTAAGAGTCTTTTTCTCCCCTTTTCGGTGTTCCATATCCAACGAATACTGCTGGAATATTGGCATATTTGTCGACAAGGGTGAGCCTTTTCTCCCTCTCCCTTTCAGGCTCATTAATTATAACTGGTGGGGGAGGAACTCGAGCAGGTATTGTTCCAAAATACTTCTCAACAAGTCTTTTGGCTTCTGCGGTATTGAAATCTCCAACAATTGCAAGAACTGCATTGTTGGGAGCGTAGTAAGTGTTGAAAAATTCCTGAGCATCTTCAACAGTTGCTGCATCAAGATCTTCCATACTTCCTATTACAGTGTGCCTGTAGGGGAATGATTCAAAGACAAGCTCATATAATTTTGCCCTTCCCTCAGAATAGGGCTGGTTGTCGTAGCTCTGTTTCTTCTCCTCCTTTACAGTTGCCCTCTGATTTTCAAAATTCTCCTTTGTAATCTTCAAAGATCTCATCCTGTCTGATTCAAGCCAGAGAATCAGCTCCAGCTGGTTAGAAGGGACTGTCGCAAAATAATTTGTCCTATCCTGAGATGTGGAGCCATTGTCATTACCTCCAGCCCTTCCAATCCACATGTGGTGCATATTTCTCGGAACATTTTCAGAACCCTGGAACATCATATGTTCAAAAAGGTGGGCAAATCCTGTCCTACCTTTAACCTCATTCCTTGATCCCACATTGTAATAAATGGCATATCCAATTATTGGTGAGGAGTGGTCTTCCGAAAGAATAACCCTCAAACCATTGGGTAACTCGAACCTTTCAAATTTTACAATGGGCTCAGAGGAGTAAGCAAAAAGAGAAATGACAAAAATTGACAATAAAATTAATAAAAACCTTCTCATAAAAACCTCCTAATTTTTATAAGAAAACAATTTTCATTCTGCCTATTTTCTAAAATCTAATCTTTTAGCTCTCGCCATATCAACTGTTGCAATGAAGAGAAGCTGGGCAAGGTCCTCCAGGATTTCAGGAGTTATTGTCTCAATGGAATCCTTTGTTATATGGTAGTAGGATTGACTCCCTGAAACACTGAAGGAGAGCGATGGAATCCCCTTCCACATAAATCTTGCTGCATCCAGCCTCGGTCTTGCTATATTTGCAAAATAAGAAGATCTTATTTCCCTGTGGATATATTTTTCATTGGCTTTTCTTATAAATTCAAAAAATTCGGGATAATTCTCTCCTGCAAGGGCATTTATCCTGAATCCACATCCAACTCCATCAAGGTTTATGAATCCAGCTGTCTTCTCCAAGGGGAACACAGGATTTTCAAGATAGTATTCTGAACCCACAACCCCCTGCTCTTCAGAGCCAAAAAATATGAAGATTATTGTCCTGCCCAATTTTTCCGATAATTTTGAAAGTGCCTCTGCAACTCCAAGAATAACAGCAACTCCTGAAGCATTATCATTAGCTCCTGGCATAAGTTCATAGCATCTTCCAAGATGATCTAAGTGAGCCCCAAGAATTATAGCCTCTTCTTTTAATTCGGGATCTTTACCTCTCAGTAATCCAATCACATTGTATCCTGTTCCTTCTGGAAAATGCTCTGTAATGTTCTTTATTGTTACTACTTTACCTGTTGAAAAGGATTGGGGTCTAAGGGTCTTTTTAATCTTTTCAACAATTTCCTTATGACTCTTCTCTGTTCCAAGGAAAATATCCTCAACTACTAAATCACCAACATGGGAATATATAAAGTCTTTGTTATACGAATTGTTGGGATTCCCAATTGGACCATAATTATATAGCATTCCCCTTGCTCCATGGGAAACAGCATTTTCAAGTTTATACTGATGGAAGGAATATGGTCTCCACTTTTTGAAAAGCTCAGGGTCTTTATCAGGCTCAACAGGAACTTCCCTCTCCATAAGAACAATTTTCCCCTTTACATCAACTCCTTTATAATCATCGTATCCAAGCTCTGGAGCTGTTATCCCATACCCAACATAAACAACCTCTGCTGTTATCTCTCCTGAACCCGAGGTCGCGCCTGGGATGAATTCATCCTCATATTTGTAATTCTTTTTTATGGTTGAATTTTTGTAGGGGATGTGGAGGGTAAGTTCACATCCTTTCTTAACAATTGTGTAAGGGATCGGGAAACTTTGAAGATAAGCGTTATTCTCTCCTCCAGGCTCAATATTCCACTTCTTTAGAAGAGATGAAACCCACTCTGCACATGCTTTGTATTCATATGTTCCAGTCAACCTCCCTCCAAATTTTTCCGATGTCAACTCCTTAACATAATCGAGGAGGGTGTGGCTGGATATTGAATGCATAATTCTGAGGATCTGCTGTTCCTCAGATATCTGCTCCTGGGAAAAGGAAATAGAGGAAAATAAAAGGATGATTGCCAGTAAAATAAATAATTTACTCTTCCTCATTTATTCCTCCTCATCATATTTTACGATTATTTTAAGATAAGGATTCAATTATAAAATTTCCATTCAGTTTTGAAATCTCTTTTCAATCCTTCTTTTTTCAGGATAGTTCTCAGGATTTCGACAGGGATGTTATTTTGCATCAGAATAGAGTCATGGAATTCTTTATAGCTCATCTTACCAGATTTTACCATCTCCCTTTCAAGAGCTCTAAACTGAAGAGCACCTATTAGATATGCCAGTTGATAGAGGGGATCATAATCTCCTTCAAAGGATCTTCTTACCTCAGCCTCTGCATTTGCTCTTTCATGACCAACACGCTCAACAAGGAAATCCACACACTCCTGGGGACTCATCTTCTCAAGGTGAAAATTCAGGGAAAATATCACCCTTGCACACCTGTGCATTCTCCAGAAAAGCATCCCGATTTTATTCTCTGGAGTTTTTGGAAAACCAAGGTCCCAGAGGAGCATCTCCCAGTAAAATGCCCAACCCTCTGTCCAGAAAGGAGTGCTAAATATTCTTCTGTATGGTTTAAATCTTGCATTCATAAACCCCTGGAGATGATGTCCTGGAATAAGTTCATGATGGACTGTTGCCCTTGCAAAATGTATGTTGTTTCCCCTCATACTCATAAGTTTTGCTGTGTGAGACATTGTATTAGTTGGATAGGAAACCCTTATTACTTCCCCTCCAAGAAAGAAGGGTGAGACTAACTGTTGCTCAGGGGTCATCATCTCCATCCTCCATGTTTCCTTAGCAAGGGGGGGTATAGTGATTAGATTATTCTTTTCAAGAAAATCTATTGCTTCAAGGGCAAGTTCTTTAACAAGCTCAGCTTGCTTCCCTGGCTCAACATGCTGGTTTTTAACATGTTCCAGGGCTTTTTTCCAATCATCCCCAAACCCCATTTCCCTTGAAGCCTGAACCATCATTCTTTCACACCATTCCATTTCCTTTTTTGCAATCTCAATAAGCTCTTCTGGAGTATAGGGTATAATTTCAAAGGAAAGTTCCTTGAGCAAGCTCTCCCTTCCAACAGGATCTCCTGCAATCTCTCCTTTCCTTAATCCTGCGATTTTATCCCTCAGAAAAACCGAGTAATTTTCAAGGGAGGTGTTGAGTTCTCTGTAAGGTTTTTCCACCCACCATGTAAACAATGGATCGTAGCCATTGTAAAATTCAAACCATCTCTTGAGAATCTCTTTCAAAGAATCAACAGTCCTCGCTGTTCTTAGAGCAAGGCTTTTTTTTATCTTTTTACCATCCAGCTGATTTTTCAAGCCTTCAATTTCAATGGAAATTTTGTTGAGAAGGTCAGCAACTTTTGAGGGTTCTATCTTTTCAATCCTCTTCCTTGATTCTTCGAGTTTTATTATTTCATCTCCAAAAGGTATGAGTTCTTCAATCTCATTAAGCTTCTTTTGCTGAAGCTCCAGCTTGTGTTTTTCATAATTTAGATAATTTTCAAAAAGTATGTAATCAACTTTTCCATCAAAACTTAAAGAATTAAACTCAATATTTTTGATTTTTGCAAGCCATTCCTCATAAAAATTTGAGAATCTCTTTATTCTGTTTTTTGAGAAGGGAATATTGTAAAATCTGTTTAAGCTTCCTGAATCCGAAGTAAAAAGCTCTATGTAAGGACGCATTTCACTTTTTGAAGTGTCAGGGGGAGGGTAAGAATCCTTTGAAAAATTGAAAACTGTAAAAATATTCAATATTGAAAAAATAATAAAGAAAGACTTCTTCATACTTTCCTCCTTTTAGGCAAAATATATTTTTTGGCTAAAGCTCTCCACTCCCATTTTTTCAGAAAACTAACTTTAAACTCAGGACCTTGTTCTTCTTGAGAGGAATTTCAACATCCTTTCCATTCCCTTTAATTTTTTCTAAGGGATTCTCAAGAAAATCCACTTTCCATATCTCCTTGGGAGTAAAGGGAAGGCTTATTTTTACAAGGGCATCCCTTCCAAATGCCTCATAGATTCTTAAAATTACACCATTCCCATCCTCTGAGATCTTGAAAGCTGAAAGAATAACATTTCTTGGTTCAATGCTTAGGAATGAATTTTCAAGGGAGAGTTCGCCATCATGCTTTTCCTCTTTTACTGCCATTAATGGATTGTTGTAATCATAGGCGACTCTTGGTATATTCCCTCCTCTCCAACAATTTTTGTGGGATACAAGGGCATACTCTATCTCATGCTCTCCTCGGTCAGCAGTAGGATCAGGGTCTTTGGGAGATCTGAGAAGGGAGATTCTCATTCGATTTCCAAAAACATCATATCCATATTTTGATCTCGTGAGAAGGCTTACTCCAAAATCCTCTCCAGTTAAATCAATCCATTTCAAAGCAGGAACTTCATACCTTGCCTTCTCCCAATCTGTTTCCCTTGTTGTCGGTCTCTCAATGTAGCCGAAAGGAATTTCAAAGGTTGCATTTTTATTCTTTACATTCACATCAAAGGCGGCTTTAAGGAGTGTGTGTTCCTCCCACCAATCAACCTTTGTCCTGAATTCAACTCTGTCAATACCTCTGTAGAGAAAAGTGTCAAGGATAAAAAATGAGTTGGGATAACCCTTTGTTGGCTCTGCATTCAGCCTCTTCGCCTTTGATTTAGGGTTTAGAAAGTCAAAGTATGTTCTAATTCCATATCTTACAGGTCCATTTTCAATCAGTTCAATCTTTCTGAAATTGGGAGCCCACTCTTCACCAGTATATCCAATGTCCCATGCATCCCAGTAGGGAGGTTTGTCCCCAAAAAGCTGGAGAAAGTTTCCATAACCTGATAGAACCTCCCTTGAATTTTTCTTGTCATATATTCTCTTTATAAAACCTTTACTTTCATCAAACTCAATCCTGTAAAATTCGTTCTCCAGAAAGAAAGGATTTTCTGATCTCTCCTTATGGGAAGCCACCTTATCCTCTTTT
>JBBIMS010000049.1:0-8615 GCA_037444285.1 Candidatus Aminicenantota bacterium
TATAAAAAAAGAGGGAGAGGAGAAGCCTCTCCCTCCCGCTGAAAAATTTCACTTATTGGCGCTTATGTCTATGAAGTATGAGCCTGAGCCTGTGTATGATTTTACCCTTATCTTGTATGTCCCAGTGGAAGTAGGACTGTAGGTTACTGTCTCCTGCCTTGTTGTTCCTTCAGATTTTGCAACAAGGGTTCCTGATGGATTGTAAAGGTAAAGACCAAAATCAGGGTTTGTGCTTGATGACCAGTTGGGCATTATAAGTGTCACTGCGATTGGAAAGGTTGTTGAGGTTACACTGAGAGAATGATCCTTATATGCTCCAGTTCCTGATAGGGAACCAGATGCGTAATAGTGGAGAGGAACTGTAGGACCAGTTCCTGAAAAACCACCAGCACTTTTTACAGCTTCATACCCCTGAAGTCTTCCTGAGCCAAAATCAATATCTGCTCCTGATGGACCCCAGTCAATGGTTGTGCTCTTCAAAATGCTCTTAACTGAGGATGGGGTTATTGAAGGCTTTGCATCAATCATAAGGGCAACAATACCAGCTGTGAAAGGAGTTGCCATTGATGTTCCACTCATTGTTACATAGGATGTGGATGAAGTCCTTCCGCAAGATGTAATATTATGACCGGGTGAGACAAGATCAGGCTTAATTCTTCCATCTGCAGTTGGACCTCTGCTGGAGAAGGATGAAATGAAGAATCCCTTTTCTCCAGGATCAGCCATTGAACCAACAGTGATAGCATTTGCAGCAGCTGCTGGTGAACCTATTGTATATCTTTTAGGTCCTGAATTCCCAGCAGCAACAACAGGAACAATTCCATTGTTGTATGCATTATTCACTGCCTGGGATAAGGTGTCTGTTCCATCTGAGCTCCCTGAGGAACCAAGGCTCATGTTGATGACCCTTATGTTGTAAGTGGTTCTATAAGTTATGCACCAATCAACAGCAGCAATTATGTTGGATGTGGAACCTGAACCTGATGCACTCAAAACTTTAAGACCAATCAGTGCAGCTCCAGGAGCAACACCTCTATAGGAAGAGTTCCCCTCTCCAGTTCCAGCAATTATTCCTGATACATGGGTTCCATGCCCGTTGTCATCGTAGGGAGAAGTTCTTCCATTTACATAATCCTTCCAGGCTATTACTTTTCCACCATCAAGATCAACATGACCAGTATAGATACCTGTGTCAATAACAGCAACAACAACATCATTTTTTGAATAGCTTGTCTCAGAACCATCCATGTTGCCTGTTACTCCAAAATCTGTTCTCGCTTTTGTAGCCCCATAGTAGTTGGAAGCAGTACTCATAAATGCTGTTACTTCAAGGTCTGGTTCAACCTGTTTTACAAAGGGAAGATTCTTCAAATCATCAATCTGAACCTTTTTCATCTTTCCTGCAAAGGCTTTGATATTGTCGTAAATGTGCTTGATCTTGAATTCACCTAAGCTTTTCTTAAGGTCATGGGGTAGTTTTTTGTGGTCAAGCCCTGGAAAATCATCCTTGAATAGAACAATCACATCAAACTCATCATCTGCCTGAGCAGTTGCGAGTTCTGCCTGAAGGTTGTCAAAGACCCCATCCCTGTCAGCATCAAAGTTCCTCTCCTTTGGAGGGATTCTGGGGATGCTCCCATCTTTCTGGGAGATACCAACCACAGAGATCCCTACGAGGGAAAGAACAAGGACCCCAAAAATCAGCCAATACCTTTTGGTTAAATAACCCATCCACTAACCTCCGATTTTCTCTATTCAAATTTCATGCCATTTTTAAAGTTTTTTCCTCTTTGCAATCCCTTATCTGTAAATGAATTTAAAGAGGGGTAAGCAATGTTCAAAATTTTGGATTCAAATTTTTGGATTATGTTCAATTTTCCGAATCTCGGACTTGAAATGTTCAATTTTTTGAATATATTCTGGTTAAAAATTTAACATTGAAAAAGTGTTATCAAAAAAGTAAAATTTAATTTTGGAGAGGAAGATGGAAGGAATACAGGCTGTTAAAAATTGTATTGTTGCAAGATATCCAATAATATACATAACATCCTGGGAAGAGGGGAGGGTTGAGAAATTTCTGGAGTCAGTCACTGCTGCATATATACCCAACAGAGAGTTTTTTGTCTGGAGTGTATCTTCAGGAATGAGAAGAAAAGATGAAAAGATTGATAATACAAATGACCCTTTAAAGGCGATTGAATTTATAATTTCCTACGATAAACCTGCGGTTTTTCTTTTGAAAGACCTTCATCCTTTTATAAATCAGAGACCTGATGTATCAAGGGCATTGAGGGATGCTTATCAAGCATTAAAAAACAGTCTCAAATTTATATTTCTTGTCTCTCCCTTTGCTTTCCTTCCCCAGGAACTCAAAAAGGAAATTGAGATAATAGATTTCCCATTGCCGAGTTTTGAGGAGCTGGGTTCCCTTTTAAATCAAGTATTGTCAAGTTTTTCAGCAAAGAATGTAAGAATCAGCCTCACTGAAGATGACAAGAAAAGCATTATCCTTGCTTTGCAGGGATTAACTTTTGACGAGGCATACAGGGCTTTAATTAAATCCTTTCAGGGGAAAAATACGATTTCTTCCGATGTTGTAGAGGAGCTGCATCTTGAGAAAAAGCAAATAATTCTAAAGGAATTTGTCCTTGAGTATGTTCATGAGAAATTAAGCATTGATGAGATAGGAGGTCTTGATAATCTGAAGGATTGGCTCAGGAAAAGGCAAAAGGCTTTCACTCCAGAAGCTCGAAAATATGGGCTTGATCAGCCTAAAGGGCTTTTGGTTATGGGTGTTAGCGGTTGTGGAAAGAGTATATCTGTAAAGGCTATAGCTTCTCTGTGGTCTCTTCCCCTTTTCAGGCTTGATATGAATCTTGTATATTCTGGAATCGCAGGACCTCCAGAAGAAGCATTTGCAAGAGCTTTAAAGACAATGGATTCCCTTGCTCCGGCTGTTCTCTGGATTGATGAGATTGAAAGTGGGATAAATGATAAAGTATCAGAGGGCGCAACAGGAAGAATCCTTGGTTATTTTCTTACATGGATGCAGGAGCATACCTCTCCAGTTTTTGTTGCTGCAACAGCAAATAGAATTGATCTTCTACCTGCTGAGATGTTGAGAAGGGGAAGATTTGACCAGATATTTTTTGTTGATCTTCCTATAGAAAAAGAAAGGGAGGAGATATTTAGAATTCATCTTTCAAAAAGAAATGTTAACCCTGATGATTTCAATATAACCCAGCTTGCAAAGATTACAAAAGGATGGTCAGGGGCTGAAATTGAGCAGGCAATAATATCTGCAATGTATGAAGCTTTCAATGAAGGTAGACCCCTTTGTGAGGATGATCTTTTCAAGATATTTTCCAGGAGTGTTCCCCTTTCCACAACAATGTATGAGCAAATTAAAAAGATAAGAGAGTGGGCTCATAAGAGGGCTGTTAGAGCCTCGGAAGCCCTCCTTGTTCCTGAGATATGATTTGTTTTATTGAAAGGTAAAATTTAGTAAGATTATTAAGGAGGTTTAGATGGTAAATTTGAAAGAAGAAGAAATAAGGAAGATGCTTCTTGAAAAAAACGAAGAGTTCAGAAAGCTTTATGAACTCCATCAAAAGTGTGAAGAGAAACTTAAAGAGATTCAGTCCAAGCCTTATTTGACGGAAGAGGAGAAAATGGAGGAGAAAAGATTGAAAAAGGAAAAATTGGGGCTAAAGGATAAAATGCAAGTATTTGTTAACAAATTCAAAATGGGAATGGAGAAAAATGCCAATAGCTAAAGAAGGGATTCCATTTATTGCAGTTCCTTTAATTTTATCAATATTATTCTTTATTTTTTCCATAGAACCTTTTGCAATCCTTTTTTTAACAGTTTCTCTGTTTATGGCTTTTTTCTTTCGAGATCCTTTGAGAAAGATTCCTTTTAAAGAAAATGTTGTGCTTTCTCCAGCAGATGGCAAGATTATAGAGATGAAAGAGGAGGAGGATGATATTTTTCCAAGCAAAAAATTTTTTAAAATTTCTATCTTTATGTCTCCTCTAAATGTTCACATAAACAGGGCTCCATTAAAGGGTAAAGTGGAAAAGATCATTTACAGACCAGGGTATTTCAAACCTGCTTATAAAAAGGAGTCCAGAAGAAACGAACAAAATATTATCCTTATGAATACTGAAAGGGGTAAAGTTATCATAAAGCAGATTGCTGGTATCATTGCAAGGAGGGTTGTTTGTTCGCTTAAGGAGAATCAGGAAGTTAAAGCAGGGGATAAGATCGGAATGATCATTTTTGGTTCAAGGGTTGAACTGTATTTAGCCGAGAAACCAAATGTTAAGGTTAAGCTGGGGGAAAAGGTAAAAGGTGGAGAAACAATAATTGGAGAGTTTAATGATTAAAAAAAGGAAAAAATTGAAAAAGAGACAACCCTTAAAAAGGCAAATTATATCTCTTGAGGTCTTTCCGAGTCTTTTTTCCCTTTTAAATGTTTTTTTTGGTTTTTTGAGCATCATGGAGGCAATGAAAGGGAGATTTAAAACATCTGCCATACTAATTTTGGTTGCATGGCTTATGGATATCATGGACGGTCTTGCTGCTCGATCTCTTCGGGCAACTTCCTCCCTTGGAATACAACTTGATTCCCTTTCTGACTCTGTATCCTTTGGTCTTGCTCCCTCTTTGCTCATTTATTTAATATATCTTAAGAATGTTCCCCAGGGATGGATAATTCCTTTTCTCTACTTCATTGCTGGAATTATAAGGCTGGCAAGATACAATGTTATTGCCATAAGCGAACAGGTTAGACAATCCTTTTTCACAGGGCTTCCAATCCCTGCATCTGCAATCTTTCTCTCAGGCATAGTTCTTCTTTTTAAAAACGATTTTTCAGGACCTGTTTTTTACGGTTTGATAAATCTTCTCCTTCTGACCCTTTCTTTCCTTATGGTTTCAAGAATAAAATACCCCAACTCCCAATACTTTGAACTTATGAAGAGAAGGAATCTTTTTTTTGCTTTAATATTATCCCTACTAATAGCAATTGCATATGTTGCTCCGCATTTTGTTGTTCTCTCTTTAATAATTCCTTACATTCTCTTTCCATTGATTGTCTCCTTGAGAAAATATTTTAGAAAGAAAATTGTAAAGGAGGAGGTTACCTCTGAGCAGCCAAGTTAATTTAGCAATATTGGGTGTAAAAACTCTTAAAGGTAGAGAGATAAAGGAGAGTTTAGAAAGGAGTAAATTACAAATCGGAAAAATATTTTTCTACGATTCATCTGTTGAATCTGAATGGAGCCTTTTAACAGAATTCAGGGGAGAACCTTATGTGGTGAGGTATCCAACAGAGGATATTCTTAAAGAGGTAAAAGTTATAATCCTTGCATCTTCAAGAGATGTTGAGTTGAAGACTGTATCCAAAGCAGGAGAAGAGGGTGTTTTTGTTATCGACCTTTCCAGTTCTTTCAATGAGGATGAAAATGTTCCTCTTATAGTAGACGGGATAAATCATGAGCTTATTGAAAAAAGTTTTATACTGGCAAATCCCCACCCTGTAAGCATAATTTTGTCTCTCATTTTTCATCAGCTTAAGGAGAGATTCGAAATTGAAAATCCCTGCTCAGTTGCCTTTCAACCTGTCTCAGAATATCAGGAGGAGGGGGTTGAAGAGTTCATAAACCAGACTGTGGCAATACTTAATGCAACATCAGTTCCAAGGAAAATACTTAAAGAGCAAAGAGCTTTCGATCTCATCCTTGAGAACGAAAAAAATGAAAAGAAAATTTTGAGGGAGCTTGAGAGAATTCTTGGCATTAAATCCTTCAGTATAACAGTTATAAAAGCTCCCATCTTTCACTGTTTTGCTGTTATCACATTTTTAACAATTCATGGAGATCCTGCAATTGAGGAGATAGAGGCTGTTCTAAAAAAGGATCAAAAATTTAAGATATTTGCTCGTGGTCAGAGTCCCACACCTGCTTCAGTAGCTGGAAAGGATGGAATTTTCATAAAAATCTCAAAGAATCCTGATATTCCATCAAGATACACCATCTGGGCAGTTGCAGATAATTTCAGAGCAGGTTTTGCAAAGAATGCAATCAGCATAATTCATAGAATTGTCTCAATGCAATGAGGGAATTTTTTAAGCTTTGCTCCTTACTTTTCTCTTACTGGAAGAGAATTTTAGTTGCCTTTATCTCAATGATAATGGTCTCGATTTTCACTTCCATATCAGCACTGCTGATTCAGCCTGTTGTTGACCATCTCTTTATCCCCCAGAAGGGAATGGGAAAGGTTTTTCCAGTGATATCTGGAGATTTTCTTCTGAGACTCCTTTCAATAAAAAGGGAGAGTTATTACATTTATATTCCAATCTTAATTGTTATTGTATACCTTTTCAAATTTATTTTTAGATTTATTTCATCTTACAACATGAATGTTGTCGGAGTATTTGTTTCGAGAGACCTTAGAAACAAACTTTTTTCAAAAATAATTAGTCAATCTGCGAGTTTTTTCTCTTCAAGACCGACAGGGGAGCTAATTTCAAGAGTTACAAACGATATAGACAAAATCCAGTTTGCTCTATCTGAGACAGTTGGAGACCTGATAAGGGAATCATTTACTCTCATTGGACTCCTAATAGTAATATTTTACCAGGACTGGACCCTTGCCCTATTTTCTCTTTTGCTCTTACCCTTTTCTTTAATTCCAATTGTAACCCTTGGAAAAAGAATGAAAAAGCAAGGAATAATTGGGCAGAAAAAAATGTCTGAGATATCCAATGTCCTTGTGGAGACAATTTCCGGTAATGCTATAGTAAAAGCCTTTAACAGGGAGAAAAAGGAGGAGAAGAGATTCCAGCAAAAAACTGAAGAGTACATGAATGCAAGTAAGAAAATAGCGAAAATAGTAAACTTTGCTTCACCTTTCATGGAATTTCTTGGTGGTGTTGCAGCAGCTATAATTATTTATATTGGAACTTATCGTATAAACAAGGGAATAATTTCCCCAGGGCAATTCACAACATTTCTTTCCTCTTTAATTCTCATGTATACGCCAATAAAAATTTTGAGCAAAGTTAACTTCAATATTCAGCAGGCAATAGTGGGGCTTGAAAGGTTTGAAGAAATCATGAGAATACAGCCAGAAATAAAAGAAATGTCAGGGGTCAAACCTTTCCCACCTTTTAAAGGAGAGATAGAGTTTAGAAATGTTTCCTTTGGCTATTCAGACGGAACAAAGATACTCAAAGATATAAGTTTTATAGTGAAACCAGGAGAGATGCTCGCAATAGTTGGTTTAAGTGGTGCAGGGAAAACAACTCTGATAAATCTCATATTGAGATTTTACGATGTTCAGGAAGGACAGATTTTAATAGATGGGATGGATATTAGAGATGGAACAATTGAATCCCTCAGAGCTCAGATAGGACTTGTTCCTCAGGATATAATACTTTTCAATGATACAGTAAAAAACAATATTACCTATGGAGTCAATGGAATAAGTGAAGATAAAATTATTGAGGCAGCCCGAATTAGTCGATGCCTCGATTTTATCCAGAAACTTCCTCAAGGCTTCAACAGCAATGTTGGAGAGAGAGGGCAATTTCTCTCTTTAGGGCAGAGGCAGAGGATTGCAATTGCGAGAGCAATTATAAAGGAACCTCCTATCCTTATAATGGATGAAGCAACTTCCCAGCTTGATTCAGAATCGGAAAGGGCAATTCAGAAGGCGATGGAGAATCTTTCAAAGAAAAGAACTATAATTGTCATAGCCCATAGACTTTCAACAGTCAGGAAGGCAGATAAAATAATTGTTCTTGATAAAGGAAGGATTGTTGAGTCTGGAACTCACAATGAGCTTATAAAGAAGCATGGGCTTTACGCTCATCTTTATGCACTGCAATTTCCCGATATAAAGGAGTAGCAAATGCTTCGAAGCATGACAGGTTTTGTCCAGGAAAGATACAAAGAAGACAATCTTATCCTTTTTATTACAATTAAAACTTATAATAGTAGAACTCTCGATGTATACCTGAAAATCAATCTTCCCTATGTAGAAATTGAGAAAAGGGCGATGAGGCTAATTCGTAATTATATAAAAAGAGGAAGGGTCGAGTGTTTCCTCAACATATTCTTCCAGAAAAATGAAGAGATGGAGATTATTTTAAATAAGCAAGCAATTAAAAAAATAGCTGATGAACTGAAAGAAATAGAAATGAATTCGTTATTTATAAATCTATTGGAAATGCCAGGGTTTATCACAGTAAACCCTTCTCAATACTTACTTTCTGACAGTTCAGTAAGTTTTATAGAAGATTCTATATGTAAGGCATTGGAAAAATTGGTAAAAGAGAGGGAAAGGGAGGGCAAAGAGATAGAAAAAGAGATTTTAAAAATGGCTGGATATGTGGAAAAACTGATCGACAAGATAGAAGAAAGGGAAAATTATCAGATCAATAAAATAAAAAGAAGGATAGAGAAGAATATAAGGTGGCTCAAGAAATTGGGAAAGGTGGAGGAAATACCAAAGGAGGAAATTTTTTCAACTTTGAGGAAGGTAGATATAACTGAGGAGATTGTTAGAATAAAGACACATTTAAAAGAGTTTAAAAAATGCATTGGAA
>JBBIMS010000050.1:0-6956 GCA_037444285.1 Candidatus Aminicenantota bacterium
TCAAGGGTTTCTACACCTGTGAGAATGGATATCTTACCCCAATTCAGCTCAGTTTCAATCTTTCCCCCATAGAACCATGTTTTTACATCTGTTCTTGCTGACATGTTTAGGAATGTGGGTTTTTTAAAATTATTCATACTATGGTCAACCGTGTCATAAAAAAGTTTTAATGAGATCCCATTGAAAAGAGATTTTGAAGGTTTGAATTGGTAATCAAGAGAAAATATATCAGCTCTGTCAAATTCAGCATCCATGGGAAGTGCAGGATATAGAACATCCCAGTTAAATTTATAGTTGTAAGAAAAACTGAACTGATGAGGCTCAAAATTGATCCCACTCCTTAAGGAAACATCCCTTGAATTAAAACTTGATCGGACTTCTTTTCCACTCCCATCTCTGTAATTTTGATAACTTCTGTAACCCCCTGAAATGAAAAGATTATAAATATCTTTTCCTCCTGCAAAAATGAATCTTCCATTTTTTCCATTTCCATTTGATTCGAAAGACCCACTTAGCTTTCCATGATATTTAAATTCTTTTTCTGTAAAAATAAAATTCTTAGGGGACATGTTTAGTGTTCCGCCAAAGTTTGGTCCATATTTCACTGTAAAGGGCCCTCTAAAAATCTCAATTTTTTCAAGATCATGGGCTTCAAAGTGAGAGGTGGAAGGATCCATCCTGTTGGGGCAAGCTCCTTCAATTTTTACAAAATCATTGAATACAATGTTTAACTGTTTGCCTGTAAAACCTCTCCAGGTTATATCCATTGCAGTGCCCCCCTTCTTGATGCTTGATGCTCCTGGAAGTTCCCTGAAAAATTCTCCAACATCTTTTATGGATTGTCGAGTAATCTCTCTATGGGAAATGGAGAAATAGGGAGCTGCATGTATTGGAAATGCTGTGACTACAATTCTTTCGGAAATTTCACTTTTTTTAAAGAGAATAATTTCAACTCTTTTTATATCCTTTTCTTCAACCCTTACAATCACCTCCATACTCTCATATTTGTCAGTCTCTACAAGAATCGTATACCATCCTTTTGGAACATCAGAAAATTCAAAATATCCTGTTTCATCTGTGATAACCTTCTTTGAAAGTTCCTTCAAAAGGACTTGAACTGAAGGGATTCCTCTCTTTGTTTCAAAATCAAAGAGATACCCTCTTATCTGGGCACTGAAGAGAAAATAATTTAGAATTGAAATAATTTCTAAAAACATCAAAAATCTTTTCATGTTCCGCCTCCAGGAGAAAGGGGGCAGGATAACCTGCCCCCTTTTAGATTAATTTCTACTTCTTAACTGTCACCGCTTTTTTTAACATCATATCGAGGGTGACAAAATTTGTTCCAGCTTTAATATACCACTGCCATGCCTGGTTAAAATCTGTTTCGATCTGCTTGTCACAACCTTTCTCATTGTAAGCAGTTTTTGCTTTTTCAAAAATATCATCTGCCTTTGAAAGCCACATCTCACCATCTTTCATTTCATCCTTCTGGAAATCATCTGTAAGCTGGACAGATTTAAGCTTATCGTATAAGCCTTTAACGATATTGGCAGTAGAAGATGCTACATTCATGGCATATTCGCAAGGGTTCTTTGACGGTGCTGGAGCTTCAGCAGTAGGAGCCTTTTTCTCCTCTGTAGGAGGAGCCTCTTTCCTTTTACACCCTTGAAGGAAAAGAAGCCCTCCCACAAAGAATCCAATGATGATAAAAATAAGAATGTTTCTTTTATGCATTGTTTGCCTCCTTTCCTACTAAATTTGCCCATAATACAAGAGCCATAAGGAAGAAAGATATTAAAATGAGATAAGCACCCCAGTTGAAATAGGCTAAGGTTGTAAATTGGGCAAATTTGTTGGTTCCAATCATAGGTGGAGTGAAAGGAGGGATCTTCATGGCTGCTTTTGGTGAGAGATTGTGGCCATACTCGTAAAGTTGGGTGTAGAGAAAAGACAATCCGTAAATGCCAAAAATTGCTGTAAGTCCAGCTGGAATAAAAACCAGTATCTTCCTTCTCAGAAAAGCAATTATAAAAGTCAATAAAGCTATTCCACCAACCAAGAAGGGGAAAAATTTAAACTGGGAAAAATCTTCACTTTTTAACTCTTTCATTCCAATGTAATGGTTTAGAACATTGATTTCTACTAAATCCCTTCCACCCACCTTGTAGAGATAAACATGCATGACAAGACCCTCAGGATACTGGTAAGATTTAACCCAGAATGTCCATAAAGGAAGAGAAATTGAGCAAGCCATGAAGAGTGATGAGAAAAGTAGGAGGAGAGTTCCTGCCTTTTTAATTTTTGCCATGAATCCCTCCATTCCCCATTCCTTATGGTTTGAGGGGGTTAAGGAGTCTCCTTTCCAGTTTAGCAATCTTTTTTGGTTTTACTATAAGGTAACCCTGCATCTCCTGATGGAGAGCTGAGCAGAAGTTTGTGCAATAATAGGGGAAAACACCAGGTTTATCCGCCACAAACTCTATGTGAACTGTTTCACCAGGATCAGGGACAACATTAATATTATATTCGCAGATGGCAAATCCGTGAATCTCATCCCTCATCTCTTCGATATTTGTTAGATGAATTATAACTTTATCCCCTTCTTCACATTCGATCTTGTAGGGAGAAATATAACTTCGTACCACCATTGCCCACACCTCAACAACATTACCCTTTCTCACTTGTCTTGCTTCTGCCTCTGACCATATAGCATCTGGATCTTTATTGTCAACCCCCTTTACAAAAACTTCTATGGGTTTAAGAATATCTCTTTTAATCATTACAGCATAATGGGGTTCTGGCTCAGGAAATGCTTCGGCAATAAGTTTCATCTTCTCTCCTGAAATGTCAATCAGCTGGGCAGACTCAGGCTGGGATGGACCAACTGGCAGATGCCTTCCCTTTGAAAGTTTGTTGCATGACACAAGCCACTTTCCATGAGGAGAAACAGTATCGCCATGGGCAGCAGTAAGATGTCCTACATTGTATGCTACCGGTATTTTATCGACAACATCCCATGGAGGTCCTAATCTCCATTTTGCAATAGCTGATTCAACAAATAGAGAAGTGTAAGCAAAGCCTTTGTCATCAAATTGTGTGTGAAGGGGTCCAAGACCAACTGGAACCTCTGCCTCCCTCACACTTTCAAACCTTACAACAGGAATCCCATCTTCATCCCCTTCAAAATCTTTGTTTTCAATAGCTTTTAAGAATTTTGCGAAGCTATAAACCGAAACTGTGGGGCTGAGTTTTCCACTCCCCACAATGTATTCCCCTGTTGGAGAGACATCAACACCGTGGGGGGACTTACCACATGGAATGAAATAGGCAACCCCAGAAATTTTTTTAGGATCAACCACTTTTGCTCCACCAATAACTTCATATTTACCCTGTTCTATTGCTTTCTCTACTTCTTTCCAGTTTACTGCAACAATATAGTCCTTTTCCTTCTGGGATGCTGTAACCTCAAGTTTTCCAGTTGCTCTTTCAGAATTGTAGCAAGTCCAGAATGCCCAACCATAACTGACCTTCTTTCCTGCATCACCGAGATCATAATTGAAAGGTGGAAGCAAGACCTGCCAGCCTTCACTCATATGACCGGTTTGAGGATCGATCTTTACAGCTCCTACAATTCCTTTATATTTTGTTGCATAATCTTCAGGGGAAATAGAAGTCCCTTTAGGTAGTGGGATTGAGAATCTTGTTGCAAATAGAGAATATTCAGTATTAGGAGTTATAAATGCTGAGCCATGATTTCCAGAAAGATTAGGGATTGGACCATAAATTTCTACAGTTTTGAATGTTCTGAGGTCAATTCTTGCAATTCTATTATTGGCATTATCATTTATGAAGAGCCATCTCCCATCATATTCGCCATTTGTTTCAGATAGAGCAGGATGATGAGAATCTCCCCATGTGTATTCCCCTAATAGCTTTTTGGATTCTTTATCAAATCCATATCCTGTAGCTGGGTAAGGAGAAAAAACAGGAATTGTTCTTATGTGCCTCATTGAGGGGACACCATAAACATAAATTTGACCCGAGTGACCTCCTGACATGAAGAGATAATACTCATCCATTTCACCAGGTGGAACATAACACTTTAAGGCTGCCTCCTCAATCTCTGAACGAGCTTTCCTCGCTTCCCTTTTGCAGGCTGATAGAAGTATCAGACCTACAGAAAGGGATAAAATCAGTACCCATAAAAATTTGGTTTTTTTGAGAACCATACAAACCTCCTAAAATTTATTTTTTATTTCTTTTTTAAGCTCTTCATATGCCTTTAAAAGTTTCTCATATGCCATCATCCTCTCTTCAACTGTGAGGGGAATTTGAACCTCAAGAACCATTTTCATAGTGGAGGTTGGATTGAGCAGGAATGTTTTGAGATCCATGCTGTACTTTCTCCAGACATCCTCATAAGCATTGCTCAAGTCAGGCCCTATATCTGTGGGAGATTGAACTCCAAAACTTTTTATTGAATGGCATATAAAGCATCTTTTCTGGACGAAGAATGCTCCCTCCCCTGTTCCCATAGCCTTTTCAGCCTCCAGCTCCTTTTCAGTAGGCGGTTCATAAAGCTTAACAGATGGATAATAGTTAACAGGGAGTTCAACCCTTTTCCAGCTCATAACAAGTAATGTTAAAGCCTGTGCTTCTTTGGTGGATAACTTAAAATCAGGCATTATGGAATCAGGAATGACACTTTTGGGATTTTTGAAATGATTCATATGCCATTCAAAAACAGTTTTCACTGAAGAAAGAGAACGGGAATAATCGAACTGTTCTGGTGATTTATCTCCTTCGAATGTCAAATCAGGACCTATGGAACCCCCTCTTCCATTGATTATATGACAGGCTCTACAACCTTTTTCTCTTACAATCTTTTTCCCCAGATTGATAAATTCCATTCCCTCGGTCTCTAAATCGTATCTGTGGCATATGTTACAGTTCATTTCTATTAAAGCGTTTCTCTCCCTTATAAGATGCGCATCCGCAAGCTCCTTTGAAAGGAGAGGAAACTCCCAGTGCTCAGTGTATCCGTGAGCTTCTTCCTTTTCTAAGGCATAACCCTGTCCTCCATGGCATAAGGTGCAACCGTACTGGGAGAAGGGATGTATTCTAATTATCTCCCTTGCAGGATGGCTTCTAAACGGCTCTTCCACATCTTCAAGCCCCTTCCACTCCACTCCAAGATGACATGTAATACAACGGTCAACCCTGTTCAAGTCTTTAATCCATATCTGTTGAATACCCCTTGGAACAAGCTTCGCCTCTTTTTCTCCAAATCTTCCCCTGACAATATTGATGAAATCCTTTTGATAAAGTTTCCAGGATGGTAAATTGGAGCTTGCAATTAGATAAAGGGCTAAAAGGAATAGAATAAAACCAAAAAGGAGAAGAAGTGAGATATCCTTCTTTTTAAAATTATTTATTTCAAACATATTCCTCATATTTGGTCTCCTACAAAGCAAGAGGTTCTTCAGGCCAGCTCTCCCATGGCCAGAATAGCTTCCAGTTGGGACCTCTCATATATGTTCCGATAAAGATGAGAAGAATTATTAAAAAGAAAATAATGAGAAAGACAATTGTCTGAGTTTTCCTTTCCTTAGGGAACCAGATTCCTATACACTTTACAGGGCTTTTATCCATAAATGGCCATAGTATAAGAAGTAAAAGTAGAATTCCTGGAATTACAACACCTCCTACAAGCCCACCACTTATTGTAAAATCCCCTATTTTAACTGTCGTATCTGCTACCAGCTCCTGAAGCCAGAGAAAATACCATGGAGCCTTTGCAGGATTCGGGGTAACTGAAGGATTGGCTGGCTCTTCAAGGGGCGTTTTTAGTAGAAGAGTCAAAACCACACATAGAAGGAGTGTGATAAGGAAAACAGTGATAGCTCTTACTGTTAAATTTGGTGAAGACTCTATCATCTCATCTTCTATTTTGTAGTTAAAAACAGTAATAGATTTACCTTTTGTAACTCCCAGCAAGGAATAGGTCTTTGAAAAAGAAGTGTTATTTTCTATCTTTTGGGAGTTGAGAAGAAGGTTGTCATAACAGGCAAGTCCCCCATCTTTGCGAATTCTCCACATGTGATAGGCAATCAATAAAGTTACAATTGCGGGCAAAAGGGCAACATGAAGAGCATAAAATCTTATCAGGGTATTCTGACTTATATCATTTCCTCCCAGTAGGATAAATCTTACCCATTTTCCAATAAGAGGGATTGAACTTGCAATGTTTGTCCCTACTGTGATAGCCCAGTAAGCAAGTTGATCCCAGGGAAGAAGATAACCGGTAAAGGAAAAAAGTAGGGTAAGGAGAAGAAGAGCCACTCCAACAAGCCAGTTGACTTCCCTGAATCCAAGGCCTTTAAAAGCTGAGCGATACGCACCTGTAAGAAATACCCTGATCATGTGAAAGAACACAACTGCTACCATTAAATGAGCAGCATTTCTGTGGATACCTCTTAGAAACCATCCATAGGAAATAGCATATTCAATGTCCTTAACACTCCAGTAAGCCCTTTCAATGGATGGGATATAGAAAAACATCAAGATTACCCCACTGATAAAAAGAATTATAAAAAGGGAGAGGGAAACTGTTCCAAGCCAGAAAGAGTACCCCCACGATATGCTTTTCTTTAATGATTTGTTAGGAAACCAGTGCAGAAAGAAATTTTTTACAACAGCTTCTCCACTCTCTTTTCTACTGGATGGAGCCCAGGTATATGTAAGCTTTTTGATAATTTTCTTAAAATTCTCCTTCTCTTTCATTTTAACCTCACACAGAAAGTTTAGTGCCCCTTTCCACTTCTTCGGAAAAGTCAATTAATAACTGTCCATCCTCTGGAGATACATGAAGCCTGAGCCATGGAAGGGGGCGAGGAGCAGGACCAGAGTAGTTTGTTCCATCTCCATAATAACGAGACCCATGACATGCGCAG
>JBBIMS010000050.1:6982-8553 GCA_037444285.1 Candidatus Aminicenantota bacterium
CCTCCCCTTTTGCAACAACTTTTTTACTCTGGGCGAATTTTGCCATCTGGACTGTGCAACCAAGATGTGTGCAAACTGCTGAGATGGCGTGAAAGGAATTCCCTTCTCTGATTAAAAAAACTTTATGCTCAGGAATGAAAGTGATCCCCTCAGGAAGCTTTGATGGATCCCCTACCTTTACTCTCCTGGGTGGTTCGTATAGAACATCCGGTTTAAAAGCTCGGACAAATGTGTAGAAAATTAGAGAAATTGAGGTGAGAAGAGAACCAATTCCCAGTTTTTTCAGAAATGATCTTCTTTCTTCCTTCATAAAACATCCTCCTCAAAATGAAATCTTTCCATGGTGATTGCCCCTGTGGGGCATCTTTTTGCACATAGTCCACATCTTATGCATTCGTCATCATCTTTTATGAAAAGGACACTTTCTTCATCCATATTTACTGGAATTTTCTCTATTCCAACAATTTCTGCCTCAGAGGAAGGAATAAAACGGATGCAATCCCTTGGACAAACATCAACACATCCTCCGCAAAGAACGCATTTTTCACCATCATAAATTGTGTAAATGTGACAAGAAAGACACCTTTTTGCTTGCTCTATAGCCTCATCTAAAGGGTAGACTTTCTCAACTTCCGTCATTCCGATTCTTCTATCAAGGGATAGAGTTGGAGGAGTTTTTCTCTTTAAAAATTCATAATTTTCTGGTGGTGTGTAAAGCTCTGTAGGAATAACTTCTATCTTGACATTCAGAATTCTTTCTCTTTTATGAGACTTTACAAAAAATATTTCCCTTTTTTCAATTCCCTTGAGATACTCATCAATGGAAAGAGCTGCCCTCTTACCATTACTAACAGCCTCAATCAGTGTTCTTGGTCCGAAGACTGCATCACCTCCTGCAAAAATTCCAGGGGCTGTTGTGGATAGAGTTGAAGGCTCTACTTTTATTGTTCCAAAAGGTGTAAGCTCAATACCATCTTCTGGAGAGATAAAAGGAAAATCTGGTCTCTGACCAATTGCAAGTATTACAGAGTCACATTCAAAGACAACTTCAGTCCCCTGCTTTAAAACAGGATTAAATGATCCTTTTTCATCAAAGACCCTTTCGCATTCAAGAAATTCGACCCCTTTAACCCTTTTCCCATCTCCTATGAATCTTTTGGGACCAAAAGATGGGAAAAATTTTATACCTTCCTTTAATGCTTCTTCAAATTCTTCCCTCCCTTGAACAGTTTTTCTCGCAGGCATTTCATCTAAGCTTTCAAGGCTGAAGACCATTATTTCCCTTGCTCCTGTTCTCAATGCTGATCGCGCAGCATCAATGGCAATTATTGTATCCTGTGCAATTGCATGTTCCTCCTTTATCTCCAACTCTTTTAAATTTTCCCTTAAAGCAGTTCTTGCAGCATCAAGGGCAACAGAACCTCCACCAATTACAATTACTTTTCTTCCTAAGTCGAGACGATAACCTCTATTAACATTTAAGAGGAACTCGATAGCAGTGGCTATCCCATCAAGCTCTGAACCTTCTATCCTTAGTTTATCCGCTTTCCAAGCGCCAGAGGCAATAAAGA
>JBBIMS010000051.1:0-8499 GCA_037444285.1 Candidatus Aminicenantota bacterium
GCTTTAAAACTGCTACATCCTGCTTTAAAACTGCCACATCCTGCTTTAAAACTGCCACATCCTGCTTCAAAATCTCTGTGTCAGCTTCGATCTTTCCAACTTTTTCCTTTAAGGGCTTGAAATCCTTCTGAAGGAAACTATCAAATTTCTGGGGAAGGGATATGAGTTCCTCGGTAAGTATAATCCTTCTCAACTCCTCTAGCCATTCAGGTCTTTCCCTCAAAGCCTTGAGGATGTCTTCGAAAGTTTCTATTTTATAAGGGTTCAACATACTCTTATGATAAACAGGCTCTTTTAAATTGTCAATATCATGTATAAGTTAAATACATTTCCTTGACTAAATTCTCCAGCATTGATACAATTATTCTTGAATCCAGATAATCTTTCTATGATTTACGAGGAAAGCCTTCCCAATTCATTTAAAATAATTCATGAATATATCCCCAATTCAAGAACCATATCCTTTGGGATCTGGCTGAGGGAGGGTTCGAGGGATGAACCAGAGGAGAAGAGTGGGATACTGCATTTTATTGAGCACATGCTTTTTAAAGGATCTCGAAAGTTCTCCTCTAAGGATATTGCCAAAATTACAGATAGATTAGGAGGAGAAATTGATGCATTCACATCGAAGGAGTTTATGGGTATAAATTGCAAGGTTCTTGATAAAAACTTTGATAAGGCAATGGAGCTAATATCAGATATTTTTCTACACCCCCTCTTCCTCCATGAAGATATTGAAAATGAGAAGAGGGTAATTTGTGAAGAGATCAAATCTGTGGAGGATGACCCAGAGGATCTTTCAATAGAGCTTTTCTTCAGGAATTATCTTAAAACCCACCCAATCGGAAGGTCAATTCTTGGCTCTGAAGAGACAGTTAAAACTTTTAAAAGGGATGATCTTTTAGAGAAACATTCCTCAACATTTATCTCCTCCAAAACATTCTTTGCCTCCTCAGGCTCAATTGGTTTTGAATATATAAAAAATTCTGTCGAAAAATATTTTGGAAAACTTCCATACATTTCAAACTCTCGGAATCTTTATTCTCCCCAGTTTTCTCCTGGTATATTCTACAAAAAAAAGAAGGAGCTGGAACAGATTCATATTGTTCTTGGATTTCCAGCATTTTCCCAGAAGAGTGAAAAAAGATTTCCTCTCTTTATTTTGAATGAAATTATTGCCGGTGGGTTCAGCTCAAGACTCTTCCAGAAAATAAGGGAAGAAAGGGGGCTTGCTTACAGTGTTGGCTCCTCTCCGGCAACCTTTCTTGATTTCGGTGTATTAACTATTTTTTGTGATACAGACAAGAAAAATTTAAAGGAAGTGATAGGTGTTATGAAGGAAGAGCTTGAAAAAATGAAGGATGGAGATATAAGCGAGGATGAGGTTGAGAGGGGTAAAGAGCATCTAAAGGGAGGTTTTTTCCTTAATCTCGAGAGTTCCACGAGCAGGATGTCTTATCTTGCAAGGAATGAGCTTTACAACGGCAAGCAGATCTCTCCTGATTCCTTTCTTGATAGGATAGATAAGGTTGGTCTGGAGGAGATAAAGGAGGTTGCAAGAGAGCTCATTGACTTTCAAAAGTCAGCAATTTTCCTCCTTGGAGATCTTCCAAAGCCCGGGGAGATTGAGAAATTATCAATAAATTCAGGATCTTAAAATGATTGAAAGATACTCCCTTCCTGAAATGAGAAGTATATGGAGTGAGGAGAATAAGTTCAGGAAATGGCTGGATGTTGAGCTTGCTGTTTGCGAGGCATGGGCAAAATTGGGAAAAATCCCTCAGGATGCCCTTGAAAGAATAAAAAGTAAAGCAAGCTTCTCTGTTGAAAGGATAAAGGAGATTGAGAAGGTCACAAAACATGATATGGTAGCTTTTACAACCTCTGTAGCTGAGTTCATTGGAGAGGATTCAAGATATTTTCACATGGGCTTAACTTCCTATGATGTTGTTGACACTGCTCTATCAATTCTTATAAGGGATTCCTTGAATTTAGTGATCGAAAAGGCAGAAAGATTAAAGGAGATTCTAAAAGAGAAAGCTATAGAATGGAAGGATATTCTTGTCATGGGAAGAACCCATGGTGTTCATGCTGAGCCAATAACTTTTGGATTTAAATTCTTAATTTATTTCGAAGAAATGAAGAGAAACATTGAAAGACTTAAGAATGCAAAGAAAAATATAGAGGTTGGAAGAATTTCTGGTTCTGTTGGAACATATGTTCATCTTGAGATAGATGTGGAGCGTATTGCCTGCGAGAAATTGGGCTTGGTGCCAGAGTCTGTATCAAATCAGGTAATTCAAAGAGACAGGCATGCTGAGGTTATGAGTGCCCTCTCCATAACTGCATCAACCCTTGAAAAAATTGCAACTGAGATAAGACATCTCCAGAGGACAGAGGTTCTTGAAGCTGAAGAATTCTTCTCAGAAGGGCAGAAGGGATCTTCTTCCATGCCCCACAAAAGGAATCCTGTGAGGGCAGAGAGGATTTGCGGTCTCTCGAGATTGATAAGGAGCTATTTAATTTCATCTCTAGAAAACATTAATCTGTGGCATGAGAGGGATATATCCCATTCCTCAGTGGAAAGAATAATCTTCCCTGAAAGTTTCCTGCTCTTTGATTTTATGCTTCAGGAAATGATTGATTTGGTTTCAACTCTCATAGTTTATCCGGAAAGAATGAGGGAAAACATTGAAAAGAGCTATGGACTAATATTCTCCCAGAGACTTCTTCATGCTCTGATGGAGAAGGGGCTTTCAAGGGAAAAAGCTTACTCTATTGTTCAGAAGAATTCTTTGAAAGCATGGAAGGATAAGAGAGAATTCAAGGAAGTTGTAATGGAAGATAATGAAATTCTTGAAATTCTGAAAGATGAAGATATTGATGAAATTTTTGATATAAAATATTTTCTCAGGCATATAGATGAAATTTATAAAAGAGTTACGGAGGAGAAGTGAAGAAAAGGTTTAGAGTCCTTGTAATGTTTAAGGATGGTGTCCTCGAACCCCAAGGGTTGACTGTTATGCAGGTTCTTCACACAATGGGATACAAAGAGATAGAAGAGGTAAGGCAGGGAAAGTTTTTTGACATTGTTGTTGAAGATGATGAAAAGGTCGAAGAGAAAATTTCAGATATAGCAAGAAAGGTTCTTGCAAATCCAATAATAGAGAGATTTGAAATTGTAGAGATAAAATGAAAGCAGGAATTGTAGTATTTCCAGGTTCAAATTGTGATTGGGATACATATCATGCCCTGAGGAGCTGCGGGATCGAATCAGTTTTCTTGTGGCATAAAGAAAGAAACTTGAATGGGTGTGACCTTGTAATACTTCCTGGTGGTTTTTCCTATGGAGACTATTTGAGATCCGGTGTTCTTGCATCCTTCTCTCCCATTATGAATTCAGTAAAGGAATTTGCTGAGAAGGGTGGTTTGATTCTTGGAATCTGTAATGGTTTCCAGATACTTCTTGAGAGCGGAATACTCCCTGGAGCAATGCTAAGAAATAAAGGACTGAGATTTATATGCAAATTTGTGAATATAAGAGTTGAAAACAACTCAACCCCATTTACAAAAAATCTAAAAAAAGGAGATGTTCTGAAAATACCCATTGCCCATATGGATGGTAACTACTATCTCCCTCCTTCTGAACTTGAAAAGCTAAAAAAGAATGGGAATATTGTCTTTAGATACTGCAATGAAAAGGGCGAGATAAATGATGAGGCGAATCCAAATGGTTCGATGGAGAATATTGCAGGTATTGTAAATGAAAGAGGTAATGTTCTTGGAATGATGCCCCATCCTGAAAGGGCATCCTTTTCAATTCTTGGAAGTGAGGATGGGAGGAAGATTTTCAAATCCTGTATTGATTATTTGAGGGAGAGATGATAGAGAAAGAAATCCTTGAAATTCACAATTTGACAGAGGAAGAGTATAAAAGGATAGTCGAGCTTATTGGAAGGGAGCCTAACTATGTTGAGCTGGGTATGTTTTCAGTCATGTGGTCAGAGCACTGCTCCTACAAAAGCTCCAAGGTCCATCTAAAAAAATTGCCGACAAAGGGGGAGGGAGTGATTCAGGGACCTGGAGAGAATGCAGGAATTATAGATATTGGAGATGGGCTTGCCATTGTTTTTAAAATTGAATCCCACAATCATCCATCCTTCATAGAGCCATACCAGGGAGCTGCAACAGGAGTTGGAGGGATTGTAAGGGATATTTTCACAATGGGAGCAAGACCAATAGCACTCCTTGACTCTTTAAGATTTGGTCCCCTTGAGGAGCCTGCAAATCGCTTGTTGATGGATGGGGTTGTATCAGGGATTGCAGGATATGGAAACTCAATCGGTGTTCCGACAGTTGGTGGTGAAACCTACTTCCATCCTTGCTACTCAAAAAATCCCCTTGTAAATGTTTTCTGCCTTGGGATTGCAAAGAAAGAGAAAATATTTTATGGTAAAGCTTCCGGTGAAGGGAATCCAGTTTTTTATGTTGGAGCAAAAACAGGGAGGGATGGAATTCATGGAGCAACAATGGCATCTGCTGAATTCAGCGAGGATTCAGAGAAGAAAAGACCGAATGTTCAGGTCGGGGATCCATTTAAGGAAAAGCTTCTCATTGAAGCCTGTCTTGAGGTTATGGATAAGGATTTAATCGTTGGAATACAGGATATGGGAGCAGCAGGTCTTACATCCTCTTCTTCTGAGACAGCCTCAAGGGGAGGAACTGGAATATATCTAAATCTTGATCTTGTTCCCTTGAGGGAGGAAGGGATGAGCCCCTATGAGATTTTGCTTTCAGAATCCCAGGAGAGGATGCTTATAATTGGCAAAAAGGGTAAGGAGAGGGAGATCGAGGAAGTTTTTAGGAAATGGGATCTTGAATGTTGCATAATCGGTGAAGTAAGGGATGACGGATTTTTGACAGCAACTTTTAAGGGGGAAGAGGTGTGCAAAGTTCCTGTTAAGGCTTTAACCTCATTAGCTCCTGTTTACAGAAGACCTTATAAAAGGAGAAAAAGCCCACCCCACATCAATCCCGAAAAAGTTCCAGTTCCTTCTGATCTAAATGATATTTTTGTCAAAATATTAAGCTCCCCAAATATTTCCTATAAAGGATGGATTTTTACCCAGTATGACCATATGGTTCAGACAAACACTGTTTTACTTCCAGGAGCAGACGCATCTGTTCTCTGGATAAAGGAGAATGGAAAAGGGATTGCAATAACCCTTGATGGAAATTCCAATTTCTGTTATCTGGATCCCAGGGAAGGAGCAAAGATAATGGTGGCTGAATCCCTTAGAAATATATCCTGTGTTGGAGCAAGACCCCTTGGTGCAACAAACTGTTTAAATTTTGGAAATCCTGAGAAGGAAGAGATTATGTGGGAATTTAAAGAAGTTGTGGAGGGGATGGCAGAAGCATGTGAATTTTTCAAAATTCCAATTACAGGTGGTAATGTCTCCTTTTACAACGAAACCTCTGGAAAAGGGATTTATCCAACACCTGTTTTTGGCCTTGTTGGAATTATTGAAAAAATAGAGAAGGTTTTAAATCCCTCTTTTAAAAGGGAGGGAAGCCTAATTGCTTTGTGCGGAAAATTTAAAAATGAAATAGGGGGCTCAGAATATTTGAGAATTCTACTTGGAGAAAATTTTGGACCCTGTCCTGAAATTGATCTTTCAGCTGAATGGAATCTACACAAATTTATGATCGAAGCAATTGAAAATTCCCTTCTTCTCTCAGCCCATGATATTTCCGATGGTGGGCTTGCAGTCTGCCTTTCTGAGTGTGCATTTTTGGGAGGTCTTGGATTTGATGTTGAGATTGAAAGATTTGGAGATGAAAGGTTAGACTTTGTTCTATTTGGGGAGAGTCCTACAAGAATTGTTATAAGTTTTTCTGAAGAGAATAGAAAGAGAATAGAAGACCTGGCAAAGAAATGGAATCTGGATCTTTCAATAATTGGAAGGGTTGGGGGTGAGAGGCTGATTATAAGAAAACATGGAAAAGAAAACATAAATATTAATTTATCTGAAGGGGAAAGAATATGGAGAAAAAGTATAGAAGAGAAAATGAAGGTAATATGAGAAGGCTGATTCCAAAGATTAAAGAAGAGTGCGGTATTTTTGGGATATATGGAAATGAAAAAGCCTCAGAACATGTTTTTTATGGTCTTTATGGACTTCAACACAGGGGGCAGGAAGGTGCTGGAATAGCTGTATCTGATGGGAAGAGGATAATTTTTGAAAAAGGATATGGTTATGTTTCTGAAATTTTTGGGGAAGAGAATCTTAAAAGATTAAAGGGAGTCCATGCAATAGGTCATGTTAGATACTCAACCCATGGTGAGTCCAGTCCAAGAAATATTCAACCTTTTGTAATAGAAGGATATAGAGGCTCAATTGCAATTGCCCACAACGGAAACCTTGTCAACGCTGTTCAGCTAAGGAAAAAGCTTGAAGAGGAAGGAGCAATATTTCAGTCAACCTCTGACACAGAAATAATTCTTCATCTTATAGCAAGGTCAAAGGCAGATAATATAGAGGATGCAATAATTGATGCTTTAAGCAAGGTAAAGGGTGCATATTCCCTTTTGTTTTTGACACCAATGGCAATTTATTCAGCCCGTGATCCCCATGGATTCAGACCCCTCTCCATAGGAAAGGTGGAGAATTCCTATGTTATTGCATCGGAGACATCAGCCTTTGACTTGATTGAGGCAACCTATGAAAGGGATGTTCAGCCAGGAGAGATTTTAAGAATTGATGGGAATGGGATTAAAACAATTTATATCTTTCCAAAGGTAAAACCAAGACATTGCATATTTGAATATATCTACTTTTCAAGGCCTGATTCCCTTGTTTTTGGAAAGAATGTGAATGAGGTGAGGAAGAGATTGGGAAGAAAGCTGGCAGAGGAGCAACCTGCAAATGCCGATATTGTTGTCCCAATACCTGATTCAGGAATGTGGGCTTCCCTCGGCTTCGCAGAAAGTTCAGGAATACCTCTTGAGTTTGCATTGATAAGGAATCACTATGTAGGGAGAACATTCATTCAACCTCACCAGAAGGAGAGGGTTTTTGGAGTAAGGATAAAACTCAATCCAGTTAGAGAGCTAATAGATGGTAAAAGGGTTGTCCTTGTTGATGACTCAATTGTCAGAGGAACAACATCAAGGAGGATTGTAAGAATGGTAAGGGATGCAGGAGCGAAGGAAATCCATTACAGGGTAAGCTCACCTCCCATCATTGGTCCCTGTTATTATGGGATAGACACTCCTACAAAGGCTGAGCTAATAGCATCAAGCCATTCGGTTGAGGAGATAAGAGAATTTCTTGATGTTGAAACCCTCGGTTATTTGAGTAAAGATGGGATGCTGAAAGCTGTAGGGGATGATCTCTACTGCACAGCATGTTTTGACTTAAACTACCCTGTAGAGATACCTCAGGAGGACTTTATTCAGCTAAGACTTTTTGAGAGGGGGGAGGGTTGAAAAAAGAAATAACCTATAAAGACTCAGGGGTTGATATTGACAAAGCTGTTGAGGCTAAAAACAGGATAAAAAAGATTGTTGAGAAATTCAATGTCTCAGCAGAAGGGGGGATTGGAAGTTTTGGAGCTATTTTCCCATTAAAAGAAATTTTGATAGTCTCATCTGTAGATGGGGTTGGAACAAAACTTAAAATAGCATTTTCAACTGGTATTCATAACACTGTCGGAAGAGATCTTGTAAATCACTGTGTAAATGACATCCTTGTCCAGGGTGCAAAACCTCTTTTTTTCATGGATTACATAGCCCTTTCTAAAATTAACCCTGATCTTGTTGAGAAAATAATTGAAGGGATTGCCGAAGGATGTAAAGAGAATGGGTGTAAGCTTGCTGGAGGGGAGACTGCTGAAATGCCTGGTTTCTACAAGGAAGGGGAATATGACCTTGTCGGATTTATTGTTGGAATTGTTGAAAGGGAAAACCTTCTTCCAAAAAAAGATATAAAGGAAGGGGATTTAATTTTTGGGCTCCCATCAACAGGACTCCATACAAACGGTTATTCCCTTGCAAGGAAGATTATATTTGAAAAAAATAAATTAAAAATTGACACTTTTGTTCAGGAATTTAATTGCACTGTTGGAGAGGAGTTGCTAAAGGTTCACAGAAGTTATCTGAGATCCTTCGAGGGTATCTTAGGAAAAAATTTGATCAAGGGTCTCGCCCACATAACTGGAGGGGGTTTTTACGATAATATTCCAAGAATCCTTCCAGAGGGTTTAAAAGCAGTAATAAAAAAAGAAACATGGGAGATTCCTCCCATCTTTAGATATATTGTCAGAGAAGGAAATCTTTCAGAAAGGGAAGCTTACAGAACTTTCAATATGGGTATTGGAATGATAGGTATTTGTGATGAAAAATCCTTTGAAAAAATACTTTCCCATTTTGAAAGTATAGGGGAAAAGTGCTATTTAATAGGTGAGATAAAAAAGGGAAAGGGAGTTGAAATATTA
>JBBIMS010000052.1:0-8489 GCA_037444285.1 Candidatus Aminicenantota bacterium
CATATTGCAATTGCTGTAAGGGATATTGAAGACGCAATAGGGAAATGGAGCCTTTTTTTAAAATCAGAGCCATCAATAAAAATGATGGAGAGCGAAGGAATAAAATTATTTATTGTTGAAATAGGAGAGACAAAAATAGAGATAATTGCTCCCATCAATGAAAATTCCAATCTAAATAATTTTTTAAATAAAAGGGGTGAGGGACTTCATCACATATGTTTAGCTGTTGAGAATTTTGATGAATTTAAAAGAAAACTCCAGGATAGTAAAATTCAGATTGTTAAAGAAGGAACTGGATACGACGGGAAAAGAATCATTTTCTGTCATCCTTCTTCATTTAATTCAGTCCTCCTTGAAGTGAAAGAATGCAAATGAGCTTTGAAGGCAGAAGTTTTGATGAGGTTCTTTTTTATATTTCTCTACTCCTTTTCACCTTTTTCATACCTCTATCAATAGCAATTTCTGAGTTCTTTTTATTTTTAAGCTTTCTTGTATGGGTTTTCCTTTTAGCCAAAGGGAAAAGGGGGGTAACACTCCCCTCTTTTTTCATCCCTTTGATCCTTTATTCCTTTTTTACAGTGCTATCAACAATATTTTCAATCAATTTCATCACAAGCTTAAAGGACATTAAGGAACTTCTCCTCTTTCTCATAGTCCCTGTTTTGTTCAACTCTTTCAATGGAGAAAAGATTTTTTTATCTTTCAACTATGCAATTTCCTTCTCTGTATTTCTCTCTTTCCTTGCAAGCCTTGCTGAATATTCAGGGATTCTCTTCCCCCAAGAGAGAGTTTCTGGATTCCTGGGACACTACATGACCCAATCAGGGGTTCTTCTTTTAGCCATATCCTTTTCCTTTGCCAATATTCTTGGGGAGAAAAAATTGAGCAGACTCTTCTGGACTTTTATCTTCATTATATCTTCGGTTTCATTGCTTCTTACCTTTACAAGGAGTGCCTGGGTCGGTGCATTTTTTGCTATTTCTTTAATTCTGATTTTATTTCGACCAAAGCTTTTAATAATTTTGATTCCACTTCTCGTTTTAATTCTCCTGCTATCTCCATTAAATGTAAAGAAGAGATTTTTGAGTATTTTTGATCCCAATGATGAGACAAACAGAGATAGAATTCATATGGGAATTGCAGGAATAAAGATAATCTCAAAATATCCCTTTTTTGGCTCAGGCCCTGATACTGTAAGGCTAATCTATGCTAAATTTAAACCTGAAGAGGCTGTAAGAGATAATCCCCACCTTCACAATAACATCCTTCAGATTTTTGCTGAAAGAGGTGTTTTTGCTCTTCTCTCATGGCTATGGTTTATATATCTTGCTGTGAAAGATAACATTAAAGTTTTCAGGAAAAGTGAGAATAAATTTTTCAAATTTTCTGCCCTCGGTGCAATTGGAGCAATCGCAGGACTTTTTTTATCAGGTTTATTCGAGTATAATTTCGGAGATTCTGAAGTCAAAATGCTCTTCCTTTACATAATAACTTATCCTCTTTTAGCTTTAAAAGAAAAAAATCCAGCTAAGATAAAAATTTCTTCAGGAGGAATTTTGATATGAATCTTGACAGGGCAAAGGAGATAATTAAAAAGTTCAAAGATATTAAAGTCCTTGTAATAGGAGATGTTATGTTGGACAGGTATATAATGGGTAAGGTGTCAAGAATTTCTCCAGAAGCACCAGTTCCTGTCCTTGAAATTCAGAGGGAGGAATTCAAAGGAGGAGGAGCTTCCAATGTTTTCTTAAATTTGAGAGCCCTCGGAGCTCAAGCTTCTCTCCTCTCAGTTATAGGGAATGATTTGGAAGGAGAGGAGCTAAAAAAAATCCTTGGGAAAAAGGGTGTTTTTCTGATTAATGATCCTTCCAGACCAACAACAGTAAAAACCCGAGTCATAGCCCATCACCAGCAAGTAGTAAGGATGGACAGGGAAAAAACGGAAAAAATATCAGATACCATAGTTAGAGAAATGCTAAAATTGGTAAACTTAGAAGATTTTGATGGAATATTGATCTCAGACTATGACAAAGGTGTTGTAACAGAAAGTTTGATAAAAGAAATTTTAAAATCAAAAAACTCCAAATCAAAAATATTTGTTGACCCAAAAGTTGAGAATATTTCCCTTTATAAAAATACAACCCTTATTTCTCCAAATCATGGAGAGGCTGAAAGAATAACAGGTATAAAGATGAGGAAGGATGAAGATTTTATTGATGGAGCAAGAAAGATAAAAGAGATGTTGAACTGTCAATATGTTGTAATAACAAGGGGGGAGCAAGGGATGACATTCCTTGATGAAAAAAACAACGGAGGGCATCTTCCCACAAAGGCAAGGGAAGTTTACGATGTCACTGGAGCTGGAGACACAGTGATTTCCATCCTTACCCTTTCAATACTCTCAGGAGCAAATATAAAGGAAGGGTGTGAACTTGCAAATTATGGAGCATCAGTTGCAGTTTCAAGGCTTGGAACAACAGCTGTATCCTGGCATGAGCTTATAAATGTTATTGAAAGGGATAATAAATAAATCTTGTGAAACCTTTGGAAACCTGTAAAAGTATAATTTATATAGCAAAAATGTTAACAAAAAAGGAGCTGTTGTATGCGGTTAATCAGATTGTCAGTTCTGCTTTTCTTTGTCCCTCTACTCTTTTCTGATGGGAGAGAATTTGAAATCAAAGAAACAAATTGCCCTATTAAAATAGATGGTTTCCTTGACGAGGAATGCTGGAAAGAAGCAGAACCTATCGGAGATTTAATTCAAAGGGAACCCAATCCTGGTTCTCCTCCCACTGAAAAGACAGAGGTGAAAATCCTCTACGACAAAAATAACCTTTACATAGGAGTTTATTGTTTTGATTCTCAGCCAAGTAAAATTGTTGCAAGCTCAATGGCAAGGGATTCAGAACTCAGGGAAGACGATAGGATTGAGATTGTTCTTGACCCCTTCTTGGATAGAAGGAATGGCTTCTTTTTTGCAGTGAATCCTCTCGGAGCAATGAACGATTCCCTGATAAGTGAGAATGGAGCTTATATGAACAGGGAATGGGATACAATATGGAATGCAAGGACAAGGATTACCGAAGATGGCTGGGTTGTTGAAATAGAAATACCCTTTAAGTCCCTAAGTTTTAATACAAATAACGATTCATGGGGCTTTAACATTTCGCGTTTCATAAGGAGAAAGCTTGAAGAGGATAGATGGTGTTCGCCAAGTCTTGACATAAGAATTGTTCAGGTTTCCGAAGCTGGAGTTATAAAAGGGATAAAAGGAATTACCCAGGGGCATGGAATCGATCTGAAACCCTATGGGCTTGTTGGCTACTCCTGGGCGCGGGAAGATGGAGGCAGAAGATATCCTGCAGATATAGGAGCAGACATTGTTTATAAGATTACTCCCAATCTGACAAGCTCTTTCACTATTAACACTGACTTTGCAGAGACAGAGGTTGATGAAAGAAGAATAAATCTTACCAGATTCCCTCTTTTTTTCCCTGAAAAAAGAACATTTTTTCTTGAGGGTGCGGGAATATTCAGCTTCGGCGAAAGTATGGGATTTGGCTTTAGAGGGCCTGACTTTCTTCCCTTTTTCAGCAGAACAATTGGATTGTTAGAAGATGAGGGGGGAAATAACATTCAGATTCCGATTATTGGAGGTATCAAATTAACAGGTAAAATAAGAGATTATGAAATCGGTTTTCTGGATGTGACAACTGAAAGATATGGAGAAATGCCCCGAAAGAATTTCCTTGTAGCCAGAGTAAAAAAGCCATTGTGGAAACAATCCTATATTGGCGCTATCTTTACTTACGGAAATCCTGAAGGGGAAGAAAAAAACTTCCTCGCAGGCTTTGATTTTAGATATAGAACCTCAAAATTCCTCGGAGACAAAAATTTCTATTTCCTTCTTTACGGATTAAAAACCAATACAGAAGGTTTAAAGGGTAATGACAGTGCCTTTGGATTTAGCATTGGATATCCCAACGATTTATTTGAGGCAACCTTTTCCTGGAAACAGATTGAAAAGAATTTTAACCCTGCCCTTGGATTCATTTACAGAGAAGATATAAGGAAAGCTTTTCTATCCTTAACATTTGCACCGAGACCAAAAAAGTTCGGAATAAGGAAAATACCATTCGAATTAAGATGGAACGAAACAATGGATCTAAAAAACAGACCTCTAACAAGGAATGTTTTTATTACGCCTTTTAATATAGAGTTTGAAACGGGCGACCACATTGAATTTAATATTATTCCCCAGTATGACTATGTTGATGAAGAGTATGAAGTTTTTGAAGGTATTTTTATACCTGCAGGAGAATACAGACAGACAAGATACAGATTCCAGATAGATACAGCATCAAAAAGACCATTCAGCATTAACCTTCAATTGTGGTGGGGAGGGTTTTATGGTGGGAAAAACACAAGTCCAGAAATAAGCTTTCACTATAGATCAGGCAAACATATAATTCTGGGCTTAAGTTTTGAACAGAACAGGGTAACTCTTCCTCAGGGAGCATTTACAACAAATATTTATTCCCTCAGGTTTGATTACTCATTTAATCCAAGATTGACTCTTTATAATTTTATTCAGTATGACAATGAAAGTGACAACATTGGCATCAATACAAGGCTTAGATGGACAATATTCCCTGGAAATGATGTTTTCTTTGTAATCACTCGCTCCTGGATTGACTATGATGGAGAGGGGAAAAGGTTCTTTAGTTATACAAATGATATAAGAGCCAAGATAGTTTACACTTACAGGTTTTAAATAAATCCACTTTTATTTTTCTTGATTTTATCAGATAATAAATAATGATTTTTAAATTTCCAAGGGAGGTTTAATATGCACATAGTAAATATTGATGCAAGGGAAATACTTGATTCCAGAGGAAATCCAACCGTTGAAGTGCAAGTGACTGATGAAATGGGTTTTGTCTATTCAGCTTCTGTTCCTTCAGGCGCTTCAACAGGTAAAAGAGAAGCTCTGGAACTGAGGGATGGGGATAAGTCAAGATATAATGGGAAAGGGGTTTTGAAAGCATGTGAAAATGTAATCAAAAAAATAGCACCAAAAATTGTTGGAAAGGAATTTAACTCCCTTGCCGAGATCGATAATCTTCTCATAGAACTTGATGGAACTCCCAATAAAAGCAATCTCGGCGCAAATGCAATCCTATCTGTTTCAATGGCCTGTGCAAGAGCATTTGCAGGAGAAAGGGGGGTTCAACTCTATGAATTTTTAGGAGGATATTCTGCCAATCTTTTACCAATCCCTATGATGAATATTTTGAACGGTGGTGCTCACGCTGACAACAGCGTTGATATTCAGGAATTCATGATAGTTCCTGTAAATGCTCCATCATTTCATGAGGCCTTAAGGATGGGAGCTGAGGTTTTCCATACATTGAAAGGCGTCTTAAAAAGCAAGGGTTATTCAACAGCAGTTGGCGATGAGGGAGGATTTGCTCCAAATCTAAAATCCAATGAGGAAGCTCTGGAACTAATTTTAAAAAGCATTGAAAAGACAGGCTATAAACCTGTGGAGGATATTTATCTTGCAATAGATGCAGCTGCCTCAGAATTCTATGAAAATGGAAGTTATATTTTCAAAAAATCTGATGGTTCCAAAAGAAGTTCCTCTGAGATGATTAAATTCTGGGAAAATTGGGTAAAGAATTTTCCAATAATTTCCCTGGAGGATCCCCTTTCAGAGGATGACTGGGAGGGCTGGAAAGCTATTACAGCTTCTCTCGGAGACAAAATAATGATTGTAGGGGATGATATCTTTGTTACAAACCCAGAAATATTGAAAAAAGGGATTGAAGAGAAGGTTGCAAATTCAATACTTATAAAACTAAATCAGATTGGAACAGTTACTGAGACAATAGAAACTGTACAAATGGCAAAGAGGGCAGGATACAGAACAGTTATCTCCCATAGATCAGGAGAGACAGAGGATTCTTTTATTGCAGATCTTGCAGTTGGTTTAAATGCTGGATTTATAAAGACCGGTTCACTTTCAAGGGGTGAAAGAATATCAAAATACAACAGACTTTTAAGAATAGAACTAAATCTTGCTAAGAAGGGGCTTTACGCAGGAAGGGAAAGGAGCATATGGAAAGTTAGCAAATGAGCCTGTGTGTATATTGTAAGAAAAGAAAAGGAAAAAGAAATTGTCCTGCATTGAAAGGAATGATATGCTCCCAATGTTGCGGAGAAAAGAGAATAAAATTCATTCCATGCCCTGAAACCTGCCCTGTTTTAAAGGAGCATCATCCTTACACTCTGGAAAGAAAAGGGGAAAAATTTGCCTTGGAATGGCTCAGAGAATTTGAAGACTTAAGGGATGAAAGTTTCAGGATACTTTCAGCTGTAGAATGGAATTTATACTCATATCTGATTGATTCCCCTGGCTCCCTTGACATTGAAATCCTTTCTGGTCTTGAATATGTGAGAAGAAAGTTTAGCCCTATCACATTTCCAGGAGAAACAAAGAACATCTTTGGAGAAAAGTTGCTTGATTTCTTAGAAAGAGGGATTCAAGAAGGTCATATAGGCGAGAATAATATCCCGGAAGTTCTTGATAAGGTAATAAAGTTTGTAAAGAAATACAAAGGAGATAATATTAGATCCAATGAATTTGCAAAGGGTTTCATGGGATACATGGAAAAATTTCAACCTGAGAAGGTCAAAAAAATACAAGAATCTAAGGAGTCAAAAATTATTGAAGTCTAAATTGAAAAATTTATTATATCCCTCCATATAGAATAGCCTGCTCCTGCCGGGGAGGAAGCTCCACCTTTGACAAAGAACTCTCCTGCAGGATAAGAGACATAAAGAATCCCTTTGTTTGTCCCCTTTAAGTCATATAGAAAATGATTCTCTCCAACCTCAATTAATTTAACCTCAGCCTTTACTTTTTCTCCATCCTTTAAAGCAACCCCTGCAAGTTTTAGCCTTTTACCTCTACTTTTTGCATCCAGTATCTCCTTTAATGTAATATTTCTAATCCCCTGAACTGGAATCTCTTTTAGGGTAAGGGAGGAACCCATTAGATAGTTGGCAATTATAAGAATTTTTGATGCAGTATCCCAGCCATCTATGTCAAGGGATGGATCTGTTTCAGCAATTCCCATCTCTTGAGCCATTGAAAGGGCTGAATCAAAACTTATTCCCTTTTCCTCCATTGAGGTAAGTATAAAATTACACACACCATTCGAAACTCCCTCAATTCTTTCAATCTTTGAACCCGAGAGAGAATTCAAACCGAAGTTTATGGTTGGTAAAGCAGCTCCTGCAGTGCAACCTATTCCAAGAAAACAATTCTTTTCCCTCGCTAAATCAAATAATTCCCTGAAATTGTAAAGAAAAGGACCTTTATTTCCTGTAGCTACATGAACCCCTCTCAATAAAGCAGATTTTATGTAAGAGAGAGCTGGCTCTCCATCTTTTATATTTGTAGGAGAGACCTCTACAAGAAGGTTTATATCGGCTAAATCCATTGCTTCCTCAAATTTCAAGCCTTCCCTCCATCCTTTTAAAGAAATTAACCCCTCCTTTGAACTAACAGCTTCCTTTAAAATCTCATCCGAGAATCCTTTTTTATCAATTATTCCACCCCTTGAGTTAAGAATAAAGATAAAATTTGAAGTGAATCCAAATCTTCTCTTCCAGATTTCTTTAAATTCTCTATATAAAGAGACAAAAGCTTTTCCGACATTTCCAAATCCAACAATGCCAATTCTCCAATTCATTTTCATTCCCTCAATCCTCTGTTGTCATTGCTCTTCCAGGTCCTCTTGGATCGGGTTCTCCTACCCTTTTCCCGTCCTTGATCTCTATCCCGTGGGCATCTCCTATCTTCTTTCTAAACTTAATCTCATGCCCTCTCTTCTTTAAAGCCTCAATGACAAAATCTTCATACTTTCCTTCCTCAAGATATAAAACATTGGGAACCCACTGATGATGAAATCTTGGCGAGGAGATAGCTTCTTTGAGAGGCATTTTAAAATCAATTTTATAAATAATGTTGTGAAGAACAGTGTTTATTATTGTAGGTCCTCCGGGAGAGCCAATTACAAGGATAGGGCTTCCATCTTTCAAAACAATTGTGGGAGTCATAGAGCTTAGCATCCTTTTGCCAGGCTGTATGGAATTCTCCTCTCCTCCTATCAATCCATAAATATTGGGATATCCCGGTTTTATTGAAAAATCATCCATCTCATTATTCATTAGAACACCAGTCCCTTTTATAATTACTCCTGAACCGAAGCTTCCATTTAGGGTATAAGTGTTGGAGACAATATTTCCATATTTATCCATCACTGAGAAGTGGGTTGTTTCTTCACTTTCCTTCCAGGGATTGAAAGAATCTGCTTCCTTTTCTGTAAGCACAGATAAATAGCGAATAGATTTTGCTTTCTCTCGAGCATAATCTTTTGAAAGAATAGTTTTTAAAGGAATATTTACAAAATCAGGAT
>JBBIMS010000053.1:0-5901 GCA_037444285.1 Candidatus Aminicenantota bacterium
AAAGAAAGGAACACTTAGGTGGAGGTTGAAAAGCCCGTAATGGGAGAGGAAATAGAATAGTAAACCTATTACCAAAGACAAGGAGACTTCCATAATTAGTTTATCCCTTTTTAAAACCCCTTTTGCATTCTTCATCAAAACCTTTCTTCTATCATCAAGAAACCCAATAAAGCCAAAACTTAGAAGGGAGAAAAGAGCAATCCATACATAAGGGTTTGTAAGATTTGCCCATAGAATTGTTGAGAGAAAAATTGCAAAAATAATTATAATTCCACCCATTGTGGGGGTCTCTCCCTTCCTTTTATGGGTTTCAAGCTCCTCCCTTATCTGCTGCTTTATGCTCATCCCCTTCATTTTCTTGATCAGAAAAGGTGTAAAAACAAAAACAATAAAAAGAGAAGTTATTGCAGAAAGAGCTGTCCTGACTGTTATATATCGAAACACATTAAAGGGGAAAAAATACTTATAAAGGGGGTAAAGAAGATGGTAAAGCATTTAATTTGCTCCTTTCAATCTTTCTGAAACTATCTCCATTTTTAATCTCCTCGACCCCTTCACAAGGACTACATCCCCATCCTTTACAATTTCCTTAACAAACTCAGATGCTGATTCAGAATCGGGGAAGGATTTGATGTTTTCCCTTGACATTCCCCATTTAAAAGCCTCCTCCCCCATCAAAGAAGCGAGTTTCCCAACAGCCACCAAAAAATCTATTTTCAGATTTGCTATTAATCTACCGATTTCTCTGTGAAATTCCTCCTCCCTCTCTCCCAGTTCAAGCATGTCTCCGAGAACTGCAATTTTTCTCCTCTTTGCATATGAGAGCTCCTCAAGCATTGTGGCGAGAGCTCTCGGATTTGAATTATAGGAGTCATCAATTAGAATTTTATTGCCAATAAATATAATCTCACCCCTCATCTTGAAAGGCTTAAAATTACTGATATAAGGAGAAATATCTTTCAATTTTAATCCAAAAGCCCTGGCAACTCCTATCGCAGGAAGAAAATTCCAAATAAAAGGTTTTGTCACAGGTTTTAATTGGAATCTCTCCCTTTCTCCTTCAACATCAATTGTGAATTCAATGCCAAATTCTCCATCCCTCTTTATATCTGAGATTCTTATCTGGTTTCCCTTCCCCTCTCCAAAGAAAATCTTCCCTCCCCTGAAATCCACAGAAATTTCTCTCACAAGGGGGTCATCTCCATTTAAAATTGCAATTCCTCCCTCCTTTGTCCCATCAAGAATCTCCTTTTTTGCAAGGGCAATATCCTCAACAGAAGAAAAGAACTGAAGATGGACGGGATTTATATTGGTTATTACAGAAACATCAGGAGGAGCAATTTCAGTAAGAAGTTTAATTTCACCCTTTGAGCTCATAGCCATTTCAAGAATTGCAACCTCGTCTTCGACACCTATGTTTAGAATTGAAAGGGGTAATCCGACATGATTGTTTAGATTCCCTGGTGACTTTATGCATTTTTTAAATTTACTTAGAAGGTGAAATGTGCTCTCTTTCACTGTTGTTTTTCCAACGCTTCCAGTAATTCCAACAATCCTGGGCTTTAATCTTTCAATAACTTTTTTTGCAAGATTCTGGAGAGCTTTTAGAGTATCCTCAACACAAATAAGAACTTTATTTTCAGGTATATCAATCATCTTTGAAACCACAGCCCCTACCCCACCTTTCCCCAATGCATCCAGAACAAAATCGTGTCCGTCCCTCTCATCCTTGAGGGCAAAAAATAGCTCTCCGCTCTTTATCGTTCTTGAATCTATTGAATATCCATTTGCAACAGTTTGAGGATCTCCCTTCAAGATTTCCCCTCCCATAAATTCTGCAATCTCGCAAATTCTAAGCTCTGGCATTTCTCTCCTCAATAGCTGATTCAGCCACCTCTCTATCACTGAAGGGAATCTTTTGATTCCCTATTATTTGATACTCCTCATGCCCTTTACCAGCAAGAATAACAAAATCTCCTTCCTCAGCAATGGAAATTGCTTTGTAAATTGCTTCCTTACGATCAGGTATTACGATATAGTTCTTATTCCCCGATTTTTTAACTCCTACTTCAATATCTTTAATTATTGAAATTGGATCTTCACTCCTTGGATTGTCGGAAGTTATTATTATTTTGTCAGCAAGTTTTCCAGCAACTTCACCCATTTTTGGTCTTTTTTTCTTATCCCTATCCCCTCCTGCTCCAAAAACAACTATTATTCTTCTGGGCTTTAGTTCAGAGACTGTTTCAAGGAGATTTTTCAGGGAATCATCTGAGTGGGCATAATCAATCATTACCTTAAACCCCAGAGAATTCTCAACCAATTCAAATCTTCCCTTTACTCCTTTGAACTCTTTGAGAGCTCTTTTTATTTCATCTTTTCCAAGATTAAAAGTAATCGCAACTCCAACGGAGGCGAGAATGTTGTAAAGATTTGGTTTTCCAAGGAGGGGGGAAGATAAGTCAATAATTCCAGAAGGCGTTGAAATTTCTGCTTCTATACCCTGTGAGGTCAGATTGTAGCTTAAGGGGAATATGTGGGCTTCTTTTGTCAATCCATAAAAAAGGAAAGGTGCTTGAATCTCCTTTGAGAGTTTTCTTCCCCATGAATCGTCAATATTTATAACTCCATACCCTTCCTTTTTATTAAGAAGGTGAAACAATCTCTTCTTTGCCTCGAAATAAGATTTCATATTTTTGTGAAAATCGAGATGGTCATGGGTGAGGTTTGTAAATACTGCACATTTAAAGTCGAGCCCATCCACCCTCTTCATACAGAGGGAGTGAGATGAGACCTCCATAACACAAATTGCAACTCCATCATCAGCCATTTCCTTTAGTATACTGTTTATATGGGGAGATTCGGGAGTGGTCATACTGGCAGGGATCAACCTTTCTCCCCACCTGCTGTAAATTGTGCCAAGTAATCCTGTTTGAAATCCTGAATTTTTAAAGATTTGCTCTATCAAATGGGTCGTTGTGGTCTTACCGTTTGTTCCAGTTACTCCTATTAATTTAATTCGGGAGCTTGGATTATCATAAAGAAGAACCGAAATTTTCCAGAGAGATTCCCGAGCATCCTTGACCCTGATCCAATTCACATTTTTGCTGAGTTTTGGTTTTCTCTCTGAAACCACTGTGTTTGCACCAAGGGAGATTGCCTCATCAATAAAATCATGCCCGTCAAACTTCTCTCCCTTTAAAGCAACGAATATATAGTTTTCTTTTGCCTCCTTTGAATAGTTTGTGATCCCAGAAACCAAACTTTCCTCATTTCCATTAAAGGAAATGTAATCAATTTTTTGAAGTAAATCTTTTATTATCATCCTCTATTTCCTTTAAAGAAGCAAAACGATAATTCTTCAAAATATCCCATTCTCTGAGTTTTATTATTCCCATGGCAATCTCCCTGAAAACAGGAGCTGCAACATCTCCACCCCAGTAAGAACCTTTTGGCTCATCTATAACAACTATTATTGAATATTTTGGCTCATCCGATGGAAAGAAACCAACAAAGGATGATACATATAATTTGTCTGAATACTTACCATTCACAAACTTTTGAGATGTCCCTGTTTTACCTGCTATTCTCAGACTTTCTATTCTTGCCTTTCTGCCAGTCCCTTCCTCCACAACCATCTCCATTATCCTTTTGATTATTTTAGAAGTGTTTTCACTTATAATCCTTTCCGGTGGTTTGTAGATAATGGATTCCTCCCTTTCTCCATCCTTTACTTTCTTTAATAAATGGGGATAAACTATAAACCCATTGTTGGCAATAGCTGAAATTGCTCTCAAGACTTGAAGGGGGGTAGCGCCTATCTCCTGGCCTATTGCTATTGAGGCTAAAGATATTCCTGACCATTGAGAAGGAGGGCGAAGGATCCCCTTTTCCTCCCCTGGAAGGTCAACCCCAGTCTTTTGGGAAAATTTAAACTTATTATTCAAGGAGTTGAAAATTTCACTCTCTTTCATACGAAGAGCAATCTTTATTGCACCAATATTACTCGAATATTTAATTATCTCAGGAAAGGAAAGAAAAGAAAAGCTCCTATGATCCTTTATAGATACATTGTAAAGCTCGATCTTCCCCCCTCTACAATCAAATATCTCGTCGAAACTTACTCTCCCCCTTTCAAAAACAGTAGCAGCTATGGGAACCTTTAATGTTGAACCTGGCTCATAGAGCCATCTTATAGCTCTATTCAACCTTGACTCCTCATTGGTTTTGCAATAATTGTTTGTATCATACCTTGGAAAGCTTGAAAGGGCAAAGATTTCTCCGTTTTTTGGATCCATTACAATTGCAACACCTCCCCTTGCATCCCATTTTTTAACCCATGTCTCAAGAATTTCATCTGTTAAAAACTGTATGAACTTGTCAATTGTCAAAACTAAATCTTTTCCACTCTTTGGAGGAACAATTTCCTGAATATAATAGGGCTGAGGAACCTTTTTCCCATCCCTGTAAACGCATATTTTACCCTTGTTTCCTGAAAGAATGGAATCATAATAGTTTTCCACTCCTTCAAGACCCTGCTCATCCACCCCAACCCCTCCCAGGATATGGGAAGCAAGTTCTCCTTCCGGGTAAACCCTTTTAAACTCTTTAATTACGCCAACCTTATCAATCCCAAGAGCTTTTAACAATTCCTCTTCTTCAAAGGATATTTTTCTTTTCACCCACTGAAATTGTTTTCCACTGCCAACGCTTTTTATTATATTTTCACATGCTTCCTTTGAAATATTGAGAGAATTGCATAATCTCTTTAATTCATTTTCCCTTCCTTTCCATTGGGAAGGATCTATGTAAATTGAGGAAGTTTTGATTGAGGTGGCAAGTATTTTTTCATTTCTATCAAAAATATCCCCTCTTTTTGAATCCACTGAAACTATCCTGCTGTTCTGAGCCGCTATTATTCTTTTGTAGGTTTTATGTCTAAAAATCTGCAAATCAGCAAGTTTGAAAAGAATTATCCCTGACCATAAAAGGAAAACTATGAAAGAGATTTTCATCCTTTTCCTCAGCTCAACAACAGGGCTTCTTATCATTTCCTGCCCTCCCTCTTTTGTAAGGATTTATCTGAACTATTTTCATTGATGATTTTCAACACCACTATTTGTTCCTTTTCCATCTCTCTCATTCCCAGCTCCTTAGCTATCTTCTCAACTCTTTTCAGGCTTAACAATTTTGCTTTTTCTATTTGAAGAATCTCTATTTCCTCTTTCAATTTATCCCTTTCTTTTCTTAGTTTTTCAATTTCGTAGCCAATTCTCAAATTTTCAGTGTGAAAAAAGATATAGGTCATGATAACAATAAAGGAAAAAATAAGTATAAGAAATAAATTTCCTATCTTTCTTCTCTTTACCATACTTATTTTCTCCTTATGCATCTTAATTTTGAAGAGCGAGAACTCTGATTTCTCTTGATTTCCTCCTGAGAAGGAGTGATGGGTTTTTTGGTGAGTATTTCTCCAATGTCTTCCCTCTCCAATTTCCTGAAAGTGTTTTTTACAATTCTATCTTCGAGGGAGTGGAAGGAAATGACAACAAGGGTTGAACCGGGGCTCAGACTTTTTAAAAGATTTTCTAAAAATGAGTCGAGTCCTTTCAACTCATTGTTTACCTCTATCCTCAAAGCTTGAAAGACTTTTTGAGCAGGATGGCTTTTCCCCTTAATTGGTCTCCATCTATAAACCTTCTCTACGAGCTCCCTGAGCTCTGATGTTTTTTTAAATGGATTTTTCTTCCTGATTTCAAGGATATTTTTAACAAGCTTATAGGGAGATTCAACCTCTCCATAATCTCTGAAAACTCTTATAAGCTCATCCCTTCTGTATTCATTCAAGATCTTCTCCGCAGTGAGGGGAGTATTCAATGAAAATCTCATGTCAAGGGGTCC
>JBBIMS010000053.1:5922-8457 GCA_037444285.1 Candidatus Aminicenantota bacterium
CCTTTCTGCTTTCTTTAGCTGATAAGATGAGAGACCGAGATCAACAATCACTCCTTTTATCTCCCTTAAATTTATTGGAAGTTCAAATAAATTCCTATAATCAGAGCAAAAAATCTCATATCTCCCCTCAAATTCCTTCAATCTTTCTTTTGCAACATCTATTGACTCTTCATCCTTATCTATTCCTATTATTTTCCCATGAGGAGATGACCTCTTGAGAATTTCAATGGAATGCCCTCCTGTTCCAATAGTGCAATCAAGATATGTAAATGGGGAGCGTGGATTCAAATAATTCATGACCTCCTCAACCATAACAGGAATATGATAAATCTCATTTCCTTCTAATAATTTCCCATAGCTCATTTTCATCAAAAGGCTCCGAAAGAACCTCTTTCTCAAATAATTCCTTATTCCATACAGCCAGGTGATCAATCTTACCAAGCACAATAAGTTCCTCTCCATCCATCATGGCTGATTTCCTCAAATACTGGGGAATTAAAACTCTTCCCTTGCTGTCTATTTGATCACTCTTCCCCCAGTATCCCACCCTGTCAAGATATCTCGAAGCTTTTGGATTAAAGGGAGAATCCTGAAGAAGCTTCTCCTCTGCTTTTTCCCACACAGGATTTGGAAAAAGTGAAACATATTTCCCTGTTGTGGATGTTATGTATACTTCAGACCCCCAGTTTTCTTTTATAATCTCAAGGAACCTTGCTGGAATTTTAAGCCTCCCGCTCTCATCGAGCCTGACTGTTTCTCTACCTCTCAAACTTCTCATTTCGTCCCACTTTATCCCATTTTATCCCGTAGAAATATGCTTGTCAAGTGGTTCATAAATTTGGCGAAAAATTAAGGAAGGGGAGGGTAGATGGGATTCAAAAGTGGGGAAATAGGTTTTGGATAAATCTCTTACCTCCTATCCCTTGCTAATTTGAAAGAACTACTTTATTTTTACCAAGCCTCTTTGCTTCATATAAGGCATTGTCTGCTCTTCTTACAAAGTCTTCAAGACTTTCTCCATCCCGATAAAAGGCAACGCCAAAACTTGCAGTTATCTTTAAATCTCCGTTAATTTTGACTATTGAAGGAAGCTCTTCTTCTATCTTTTTCCTTAACCTTTCTCCAACAATAAGAGCCTTTTCAAGGGTTGTTTCGGGAAGAATGATTGCGAATTCCTCACCTCCGTATCTTGCAACTGTATCCACATCACAATCCTTGTAAACTTCATTCTTACACCCCCTTATGTTATCCTTTATCAACTTTGCAGCTTCCTTTAGAACCTTGTCTCCAGCAAGATGTCCATAGGTGTCGTTAATGCTTTTGAAATTGTCAAAATCAAGAATTATTATAGAAAGGGGTCTTTTGTATCTTCGAGCTCTCATAATTTCAGTGTAAAGCTTGTGATAGAAATATCTATTATTAAAGACACCTGTTAAAGAATCTGTTATAGATGTGAGTTCGAGTTCCCTGTAAATCTGGGTATTCTTTATTGCAACTGCTATCTGGGAGCAAAGAAGGGAAAGAATTTTTTCGTCCTCTTTTCCAAAGGCATTCTCAACTTTACTTTCAATTGTTAAAACCCCAAGGAGTTCGTCCTTGTAAATGATTGGAAGAGCAATCTCAGATTTTATTCCTGGAATTCCTGAAGGAATATAATAATCACATTTGCTTATGTCCCCTATATTTATAATTCTTCTTTCCTCAGCGCACCTCCCTGTAATGCCTCTCCCAATAGGGATTTTCATTCCGACATTCTTCCCGGGCATAACTGTAACAGCTTTTATGACAAGAGCCGATTCCTCCTTTATCATTATAGCGGCTGAATCGTATTTCAATGTCCTTTTTATGCTCTGAACTACAAAATGAAGAAGCTTTTCAAATTCTACTATGGAAGTTATTTTTGTCCCTATTTTATTTGCAAGTTCCAGCTGGGTATGGAGATAAGCTTTGGAGATATAAACAGCAAGCTGATTGCTTAGGATTTTGAGAATTTTAACATCCTCTTCTGTAAAAGCATTTTTTTCTTTGCTCTCTACATTTAAAACTCCAAGAAGACGATTCTTCCAAATTATGGGAACAGCAAGCTCAGATTTGATCTTTTTATCAAAGGGGATATATTTTTTGAATTTTGAAACATCTGGAACAAGGATTTCCTTCCTCTTCTCTGCACAAGTTCCTGTTACTCCTTTTCCAATTGGTATTTTCATACCAATTATTGAAGACGGGTAATTTATAGCAGCCTTTATGACAAGATTTTCACCCTCCCTGAAAAGTATTGTGCAGTTGGAATAATTATAGGTTTCACTTACAAGATTTACACAGATTTTAAGCAATTTTCCAAGTTCAAGTTTTTTGCTCAGCTTTGCTGTAATTTTATAGAGTAAATCGAACCTTTCACCATTAAGCCCTCTTCTCTCTTCCATTCTTGCTCTCATCCTTCTATTGTCCATTAAATTAAAAAAATTTTCAAGTTTTTTCCCTTTGGGGTGGTGTAAAATATCTTGTGTAAATTTCATGAAAGGTGTATCCTCCTTA
>JBBIMS010000054.1:0-2662 GCA_037444285.1 Candidatus Aminicenantota bacterium
TCCATGAATTTTCTCCTCTAAAATCTCATTTATTATGTAAATACCTATGAATGCACAAACCATTTCAGGGTAGAGATGAAAGGAATGAAAGAAGAAGGGAGGCAAAAGTAGTGAAATAAAATAAATTGGGACGGATAAATTCCTTTCGAATCCTTCCCTCTTTAAGAATCGGAAAATCTGAAAAGAGAAAAGTATACCTGAAAGGGAAAGGAAAACCCTTAGTAAAAAAACACTCCATGGAGAGGGAAAAATCCTTGTTATTGGTAAAAGGGGAAGGATGAGAAAGGATATCCCAGGAAGATGGAAGGAAAACCATCCTCCATTCCTTCCCTCATGACAATGGGGCATAATAATTGTTGGATTCACATATTTGTAATCCCTTGCCGAATAATTGTTTTTTAGATCAAAGTCTCCATCCTTTAAAATGCTTGAAGATATTGTGTAGTAATGGGGCTCATCTCCTGATAGGTATGGATTCCTCAAAGAAAATAGAAAAATCAATATAATCAAAAAAGAAATCGAGATTAGAAACAGGTTATAGGAATTGATATTTAAAAAAAATTCGATAAAGGATTTAGAAAAAAATTTTTGATTCTTAAAAAAAATATATATTTCTACGAGAAGGAAGAGAACAATTAGATTTAAAAATCTTCCCTTAAAATCATCCTTTGTAATATAGAAAATAAGCATTGGGAGCAGGAGAAGGAAAAGAAGAAAGGGGTGAGAATAATTTAAAATCAGGAGCTTAAAGGCAGAAAATCTTGAGAAGAAGGATGTAAACAAAAAAATTAAAAATGTAAAAATTAAAAGTCCAGGAAGAATTGACCTGAATCTCTCAAGATAATTTATATTTTCAAGATTTGCAAAAACAGACAGGAAAACTGATAGAGAGAGGGAGAAAACAAGAAGGTATAAATTAAATTTTATTTTATGCACAATTTCAGAAAAGATTGTCACAACAACCCTCTTTCTCTAAGCTCATCCCTGAAGCTCTCCAATCTTGGGATCTCCTCATCCCCTCTCTGTATTCCCAGTTTCTACCAATATGAAATTTTAAACTTCTCATATCAGAGCTATTTTCTCCTCTTTGAGAGATATTCCATCCCAACAAGAACTTCCCTTTTCTGCCCTTGAGGAGGTCCGACAATCCCCTCTTCTTCCATTTTATTAATCAGTTTGAATGCCTTGGGCCATCCTATATTCAGTTTTGTCTGAAGAAATGTTGCCGAAGCTTTTTTATGCATTATTACAAGCTCCACCGCCTTCCACCAAAGTTCATCTTTAATATCCTCTTCCCCCTCATCAATCTCCATAAATTCATCTTTCTTCTCTTCTTTTAAAATTGATGTGTCATATCGAGGCTTCCCCTGTTCTTTCAGGAATTTAACAATTCTTGCAATTTCTGTTTCAGATATATAAGCTCCATGGATTCTTATGAGTTGAGAGGAGTTTGGTGGCATGAACAGCATATCTCCATTTCCAAGAAGTTTCTCAGCTCCAACACTATCAATTATAACCCTTGAATCAATTTTTGTAGGGACTCTTAGAGCAATTCTGCATGGAAGGTTGTTCTTTATGGTTCCAGTTAAAATATCTATGGAAGGCCTCTGGGTTGAAATTATGAGATGAATTCCAACAGCCCTCGCCATCTGAGACAGAGAAGTTATGCAATTTTCCACCTCCATGGCTTGATTCCCTTTTCCGACCATTAAATCTGCAAGCTCATCTATCACAATCACAATGTAGGGAAGTGGCTTTAGTTCCTCTCCAATCTCGTCATTGTTACCCTCCTGAGCAATCTGGTTAACCTTCATATTGAACTGTTCTATATTCTTTGCCTGTAATGCAGAAAGTTTTTTGTTCCTTTCCTTCATTTCCCTTACAGCCCATTTCAGAGCATTTATAGCCATCACTGGCTCAACAATTACAGGTGTTAGAAGATAGGGGATATCATTGTAAATTGCAAATTCAACTCTTTTTGGGTCAATAAGTATTAATTTGAGTTCATCGGGAGAGGCTTTATAAAAAAGGCTTGTTATTATACAATTCAAGCAAACACTTTTTCCTGAGCCTGTTGCACCTGCAATTAAAAGATGAGGCATTATTGAAAGATCTGAGATAAACCTTTCACCTCTTACCATCTTTCCGAGGGCAATTGTAAGCTTTGAAGGAGATTTTAAGAATTCTTCAGATTCAATTATATCCCGCAGATAGATCCTTTCCCTTTTATCGTTTGGGACCTCAATCCCAAGGGATGCCTTCGAGGAGATCCTCTCTATCATTATTGATTCAGCCTTTAGAGCAAGGGCTAAATCGTCTGAAAGGGAGAGAATCTGGGAGATCTTTATACCGGGCTCTGGTCTGAATTCAAAAGTTGTTATAACAGGCCCTGGATGAAACTCTACAACAGAGCCTTCAATATCGAACTCCCTCAGTTTCTCCTCTATCTTTTTCATTTTTTCATTCAACTCTTTTTTGTTTATTTCCTCTGATACTGGAGCTTTATCAAGGAGAGAAACCGGAGGCTGGGTGAAGACTGCCTCCCTGTATTCAGGGAATAGGGCTGGAGCCTCAGGAGGTGTTGGATGGATTCTCCTCTTTTTCTCTTTCTTAATCTCCTCTGCTCTTCCCTTTTCCTCTGTTCCTTTCTTTTTTCGGGATA
>JBBIMS010000054.1:2695-8436 GCA_037444285.1 Candidatus Aminicenantota bacterium
TTAGCTAAAATAGTAATGCTTTTAAAAGCTTTCTTTATTGTTATTCCAGTGAAAATTGAAAAAGAAACAACCGAGAAGATTGTGAAAATCAAGATAGAGCCAACATTTCCCGAAACCTTTTTTAAAAGTTCTGAAAAAACCTTCCCTAAGAAGCCTCCTGTTGGAATTGAAATACCTTTTATCTCTATTTCTGAATTTATAAATTGAATAAGAGAGGAAAAACTCAACAAAAATAGAAAGAATCCAGCAAATTTTATTACATAAGATTCAACCCTTCCTTTTATAAGGTCTAATCCAATGAGAAAAAGGGCGAGAGGAATTAGAAAGGATGAAATTCCCAAAAACTGGAAAAGGAGATCTGAAAAATAAGCTCCTAAAATTCCTATAAGGTTATTTATACTCTGGGAGTTAGTATGGGTAAAGAAAGATGGGTCAAGGGGGTCATAGGAGATAAGACTCAAAAGAATTATTATTGAGAAACCTATAAAAATTACAGCTCCTATACCTTCCCATAGGGTGGATGGCTCTTTTCTAACCCTTATCTTCCACATCACCTCTTAAAAATATAAGACTTTGCATGATTTTTGTCAATTACAATAAAAAAATCGGGAAAAGTGTGATGTCTGTCATTTATTTTTAGTAAAGGGGATTTTAAGATAAAAATGAGGAAGGAAAAAATGAAAAGGATAATATTATTTTTGATATTTTTATTCTTTATACCTTTCCATCTTCTCCCAAGGCTCAAATTCATTGGACCAAACCCATATTTTTCCTATACCCACTTTCCTCAGGATTCAAGGTTTTTCTATCCCAATTCTTCAATTTTTTTCCTTTCTTATAGATACCCTGGCTGGATGGGAAATCTCGATGATCCGTTTCGTTCTCCCAGTGCTCTTTATGTTAATACAGAAGAGTCAGTGGAGGAAAATTTCAATGGAACAAGGGCTAAAGCAAGCTTTAATGGCTCCTGGTTTAATACTGAACTGGTTTCAGTTCCTTATGTATACGATTTTAAAAGGCTTAGAATTGCCCCACTTATTGGAGGGGAATTTGACTCCTTTTCCCTCGTTGCAAAAGGGAATGCCATAGCCCATTCCTATGATGGGACATACTGGTTGGTTCCATTTTCTTCAAAGGTGAGCCAGAAGAATTACAAGGGGAACATTGGAGTTCTTCTTTCAACTTCTATAAAGGAATTTCCAGTGGGTTTGATTTTAAATTACTCAATGATGGAAGAAGGAAATCCCTCTGGTTTTATTCAGTATTCCCAGGATGGAAGAGAAATAAGAATGAATCGCTATACATGGGGTTGGTCTGCAAGTTCTGGCTGTCAGAAAATATTCGGGACATCAACAAATATTGATGCATTCTGGCAGGACAGTTACACAGATACAAAAAGGGAGCAGTTTGACCTTGTCTTTGGAATGGATTTAAAAGACCATAAGGTTGGAGTAAGATACAGAAATGTAAAGATCCATGGAGACTACTTCACCTACTCAAGAACCCTCGATAAATATTTACCTTCTGAAACATCTGAAAAAATAGGAGTTCATGTTTTCAGACCTTATGCAGTCTTTTCCATTAAAGATTTCGGGAGCACAAAAATTTTTGGTGTTTCAGTTATTGAGCTTGATCTGCTGAAGGAGAGACCTGTTGGGAAAGGAGGCAAAGAGTTTTTAAACTCATATAATGAAAGAAAGCTTACAGGAGAATTCCTCCCCTTTGCCCATTTTGATTTAGAAAGAGGTTTTTTGAGATTTGGAACTGGCTTTTCTTTCGGCTACAAGTGGTATGATTATACAGATATATGGGGCAGGCAGAAGGTTTATCAACCGAGCACCCCTTATTATGATTGGGAGATGAGCTGGGAACACTCAAGCTATGGTAATGAAATCTCTTTAATCAGCTTTTCAGAGCTCGATACAGAACTCCTTCTCGAGAGAAAATTGGAAACAACCCTGAGGCTTGAGATCTGGAGAATGCTGACCTATTACAGAACAAAAAGATTTTATGGAAAAAATGTTTATGATGGAGAAATATACAATTTCTTTCAGACAGGTGAAAGATTAAATACTTTGAAAGAGGATTGGCTTGGTGGAACAATTGGATTTATTTTTGGGAAAAAAATTTCAGTTGGAATCTTCCTGGATATTCCTGTTTTTTATAAAAAAAGTGTTTCAACCGAGGTTAAGGGGAAGACCTCAGAATACTTTGAAGGCTTTAAAGACTTCCAGCCTGCTGTAAGAGAGCCTTTAAAATTCTGGATTATGCTAATTCTAAAGTAAACTTCAAAGTTTTTATTTCTGAAAATTTCATTCCAATTTTATTTGCCCTTTTAAAATCTATATGTTAAATTTTAAATTATGAAAAATTTGATTGAACTCCTTAAAGAAAGAGTTCTCGTTGCTGATGGAGCAATGGGAACATATCTTTTTGAGAAGGGTCTCCCTCAAGATGAGTGCAAGGAGTTTCAAAACATAAAAAATCCGGATCTTGTATTTTCAATTCATAAAGAATATGTGGCTGCTGGAGCTGAAATAATTGAGACAAATACTTTTGCTGCCAATTCTGTTAAGCTCTCAAAATTTAACCTTGAAGATAAAATAAAAGAGATAAATTACGAAGGTGTTAGAATAGCCAGAGATGCTGCTGGGAAAGATGTCTTAGTAGCAGGTTCTGTCGGACCTCTTGGAGTAATGCTCAGACCTTATGGAATTTTCACCTTTAACGACATGGTAAAGGTTTTCAAGGAGCAGATTTCATTTCTTGTAGCAGCAGGAGTTGACTTAATAATAATTGAGACAATTTCAAGCCTTCTTGAGGCAAGAGCTGCTCTTCTTGCATCTAAAAGTGTTTCAGAACTTCCAGTAATTGTATCAATGACATTTCTTGCTGATGGAAAAACAAAATTCGGAGATGATATTACTCGTTCCCTTAACGAGCTGAAGGAGATTGGAGCAGACATTGTTGGAGCAAACTGCACAGTGGGACCTCAGGAAACAGCAGAGCTAATAATCCCTTATCTTAAAGAGAGTGAAAATCTTTTTTCTGTGATGCCCAATGCAGGTTATCCAGCAATTGTCAGGGGGAAAACAATCTACCTTTCTTCTCCTGCATATTTCAAGGAATATGCTGAAATTTTCCTTGAAAATGGAGCAAATATAATAGGGAGTTGTTGTGGGACGAATCCAACTCACACAAAGGCGATAGCAGAGGTTGTAAAGGGGGAGAAGCCAAGGAAGAGGAAAAGAGCTCCCTATGTTGAGATTATTGAGGAAGAAAGGAAAGAAGTAAAAGTTGAGCTTGTCTCTCGATTCAGGGAAAAACTTGGAAAAGAAAGTGTTCTAACTGTTGAGATAGATCCTCCTAAGGGACACAATTGTGAACATGTTCTTGAAATTTCCAGAAGATTGATGTCAGCAGGAGTTGATGCATTGAATGTTGCTGAAAATCCTATGGCAAGAATGAGAATGAGTTCTATTGCCCTCGCTCATTTAATTCAGGAAAAAGTTGGGATAGAGACAATTTTACATTTCACCTGCAGAGACCGTAATCTTCTGGGGATACAATCTGAGCTTCTTGGTGTGTCTGTTCTCGGAATTAAAAACATTCTCGCTTTAAGGGGTGACCCAGCTGAGATTGGAGATTTCCCAAAGGCAACTTCTGTCTATGATATTGACACTGTAGGGCTTGTCCGTCTTATAAAGGAATTCAATAAAGGGAGAGATATGGGGGGAAATCCAATAGGGAGCCCAACTTCTTTCCTTGTTGGAGTAGCCGTAAATCCATCCTCTCCTGATATAAATGCTGAGCTGAAGAGGCTTGAGGAAAAGATCAAGGCAGGAGCTGATTTCGCTCTCACCCAACCTCAATTCGATCTCTTTACCCTCGAGGATTTTTTAAAGAAGACAGAACATTTCAAAATTCCCATCATTGTTGGTGTTTTGCCAATTAAAAGTGTGAGGCATGCAGAATTCCTCCACAATGAGGTTCCGGGAATTGTCATCCCTGAGGAAATAAGGAAAAGAATAAAATCCTCAAGCGAGAAGGAACAAGAAGAAATTGGCAAGGAAATCGCCATTGAATTTATAAAAAAATTGGGGAAGGATGTAGCAGGTGTTTATCTTATTCCTTCTTCTCAGAACTTCGAAACAATTTTCGAAATTGTTAGTAGGGTAAGAGGTGGAAATGAAGATAATTTATCCAAGATGGATATCTGAAGCTTTTCTAATAGTTTTTGCAATAATTTTAGTTTTTTTCACTTACAAGATATATATCTTTCAATGCACTCCGAGAGAAGCTGAAAGAATGCTGGGATATTTCCATTTTGCAAAGAAAGTAATTCTTCAATATGGCTCTTTCCCTCATTTTACATGGAACTTTACTCAATACCGATACACTTATGAGCAATTTATAACCTATGAATACTTTTCAATGCCTGAGACACCCCTTCTTACACCGTTTATATTTATATATTTTCTCCCGAACATTGTTGCTTCCGAGAAGATCTCCCTCGCACTTCACATTATAATCGGGGTTCTGGGAATCTTTGCTTTGGGGAAGCACTTTAAATTAAATAAAACTGGAACTCTTCTCTGGGTTTCCATTTGGTTTCTCTCGGATAATCTTATTTCCCAATATAACTCGGGTCATATAAACTGGAAAACGATTTATCTTTTTCCCTAGGTTTTTTATTTCTTTATAAAATCTAATCAAAATAAAAATTTCATTCTTATATCTGTTCTTGCAAACCTGCTGATTCTTTTCGAAGGTGGGATTCATATTTTTATATGGAGCAATCTCTTTATTGCAATATATGGAACCCTTTCTTTACTCAATTCGAGAAAAATTGAACATTTGTTAAATTTAGCAAAATTTTTCATTTTTACTTTTTTGATAGGAAGCATAAAAATCCTCCCTATGCTCTATTTTTTCGGAGCATACAAACCACCTGAAGTAAGTCCTGACCCCAGGGTAGGAGTTGCTCTCCCTTATTCCTTAAAAGATTTTCTCACAGCTCTGACCACTCCAAACTGGGGGGCTGAGTATGCAAATTATATAGGAATTCCACTTATAGTTCTTTTCTTCCTTGCGATCATTTTCGGATTAAAGGCAAACAGGGCAATCCTTTTTACTTCTCTCTTTTTTATCTTATTAACTTTGAGATTCGACGGGTTTTCTTTATTTCATATAATTAGAAAATTCCCTGTTCTCAGTAGCCAGAGAATCCCACCAAGATTTTTTGTTATGGCTCTCTTCGGGCTGGGATTATTAAGTGCTCTTCTCTTGACCCATTTTCAACAAAAAATAAAGAACTCAAAAACAGGATTTATGATTTTTCAAATTTTTATGATTTTTTTCACTTTTTATATTTACTTGGACTTGAGCAGAGTAAGTAGTTCCTGGTCCAAAAATTGCAATCCTGTGGAATTCCCTGACACACCTATTTATTTCAATTACAGTCCACTCCTTATTCCAGAAGGTAGATGTACTCAGAAATTGTCCCTCCCAAACCATAGAAATTGGAAATTAAAGCTGAAAGAAGATTCCACAGCAGTGTTTGAATGGCTTGACTGGAAATCATACAGAAAAATTATTAAATTCAGAATATATAGAAACGGAAGATTTGAAAATATTGGCTCTAAATCCTATAATGGGATTCTCTCTGTATTTATTCCAAAAGATGCGTCTCTTTTAGAAATGAGATACAGCTCTCCTTATTTCAAGGTAGGTGCTTTAAT
>JBBIMS010000055.1:0-6926 GCA_037444285.1 Candidatus Aminicenantota bacterium
AAGCCAGTCGTGAACAAGAGAGACTTTCATATCATTTCCCTCCAGTAATTTAAAAATTTTCTTGCGCTCTCAGACCACTTATAACTTTGAGCAACTTTCTTTCCTTCCGATACTATATTTTCTCTCAAACTTCTATTTTCCATAACTGAAACAATTGCTTCAAGAAGTGAATCTTCAGAATTGGGATCAAAATAAATTGCCCCATTTTTCAATATTTCAGGCATTGAAGAGGCTGAAGATGAAATTACGGGAACACCCTTTGCCATTGCCTCAAGAGGTGGCAAACCAAACCCTTCGTAAAGGGAGGGAAAAACAAATACTTGAGAGGATTCGTAAAGGGCTGCTAACTCTTCAAAGGTAAGAAAACCTTTAAATAAAACTTTTTCCTCGAGCCCCTCTTCTTTTACTTTATATAAAATCTTCTTGTCAGGAACTGCTCCAGCAATGACAAGTTTAATTCCTTTTAACTTCTTCATCGCCCTTAACAAAATCTCAATGTTTTTGTGAGGCTTAATATTCCCTACATATAGAGCATAATTCCCAAGCTCTTTTTTAAATTTGTCACAAAGTTTACTATTCGCCTTCTCAAAAAATCTCTCATCCAGACCATTATAAATCACTTCAACCTTTTTTTCAGCCCATGGAAAGAATTTAACAATATCTTTTTTTGAGGTTTGAGAAACAGTAAAAGCAATCCTTGAGACCTTCAGAGCTCTCCTTATCTGAAAATAAGCATAATATCGGAAAATTTTCAATGGTAAATAGGAGGGGAAAAGGAGATGGATCACATCATGAATTGTAACTGTTGTTAAATTTTTGTAAAAAAATGGAATCACATAATGGGGGGAGTGAAAAATATCGCATTTGATTTTATTGAGCAGGATAGGTAGCTTTATATGTTCAGATAAAGAGTACTTTCCAGCAGTTGTTCTTAAAAAATTGAAGTTTTTTCCAAGGGGTGGAAGGGAATCATGAGAATAGCCGATCAAAAAATACTCATTTTCTTCGTCAATCTGAGAGAGGGATTTTAGTAAATTCCATATATGACTCCCGATCCCAAAATCTTCAATTTTCCTTACATCTATGGCAATTTTCATCTCACTCCAATATACTTCTTAGCGTATTTTTTGCACAATCTTCAAGGTTAAATCTTTTCGAATTCTCCAGCCCCTTCCTTGAAAGCTCCTCCCTCAATCTTTCATTCTTTATAAGCTCGTAAATCCCTTTCTTTACAGCATCAGTAGAAAGCTCACTCACAAAATATGCAGAATCAGAGAAAAGCTCCCTGTAGCTGTGACCATCGAAAAGAAGGCAGGGAAGACCGCATGCCATTGCTTCAAGAATAGGAAGACCAAAACCTTCGTATTCTGAAAGAGAAACAAATATTGACGAGGTATTGTAAAGTCTTAAAAGTTCTTCATCTCCAATGTATCCCTCTATACTAACCAATCTATCCATTCCCATTTTCTCCACAATATTCTCAATATTAATTCTGGGATAGGTTCTGTTGTCTCCAACAATTGTCAATCTCCAATTATCAAAACCAAGGAGGGATAGACTTTCAACAATTAATGGGATATTCCTCCTCTGAAATATTGCGCCTACAGTCAGAATTATATTTTCCCTTTTCTTATTTTGAAAATAAAATAATGGATTTACTCCATGATAGATAACATCTACCTTTCCCTTTGCGAAGTTGAACCTTTCCTCAATCTCATCCTTCACAAAATTCGATACAGTTATGATTTTCTTTGCTACTCTTGCAGAAAGCTTCGAAAATAGACGCCTCTTAAAACCTTCCTTGGGAGAAAACCAGGACGGATTTCTGAAATAGGAAAGGTCATGGATTACAACGATCTTTTTCTGCTTTCCAATTAAAGGGGTTGAGTAGGATGGAGAGAAAAGAATTTCGACCCTTTCTCTTCTCAAGGCAAAAGGTAAGGCTATCTGCTCCCATAACCACCCTTCTTTCTTCAACCAAAAAGGGACAAGAACTTTTTTGAAATTTGGGGAGGAAAGGATTGGAAGTTTCGGAATCTCATCTTTAAAAAAAAGAACAAAATTCTGATCTATTTTTGACCAATAGGATAAGATTCCTTCAAGATATCTACCCACTCCTGTTCTTCTTCCCTCAAGCTCCCTTGCATCTATTCCAATGATCATTTCTCAAAAACCTCTTTGTAAAATTCTAAGGTTTCCTCAGCACATTTAGCCCAGGAAAAATTCTCTGCTCTTTCCTTTCCTTTTTTTGTTAGTTCCAACCTGAGTTTTTCATCTCTCAAAATCATTTCTAATTTTTCAGCAATTTCTGATGGAGAGTTGGGAGAGAAATAAAGGGCACAATCACCAGCAACTTCTGGAATTGATGAAGTTTTCGAAGCCAGAACAGGAACCGATGAAGACATTGCCTCAAGGATTGGTAATCCAAAACCTTCCTCAAGGGATGGAAAAACAAAGGCAGAACTCAATCGGTAAATAACAGAAAGCTCCCTATTCTCAACATAACCTGTAAAAACTACTTTTCTTTCAAGCCTCTTCTCTTCAATCTTTTTCTTAATTCTGTCAAATCCCAGAACCCTCTCCCCTACAATTAAAAGTTTTAACTCCGGAAATTTTTCCTCAACAATATTGAAAGCTTCAATCAAATTCTCCAGATTTTTTCTTGGCTCAATATTCCCAACAAATAGAATAAATTGGGAAGGAAGGGAATATTTTGCCTTTACCATTTCTATAAACCCTTTTTCAGGTTCATTTTTAAATGTTTCATCAACTCCATGGGGAATCACCTTTATCTTCTCCTCTCTGCACTCAAATAATCTCATAATTTCAGATTTTGTAAATTGGGAAGGACATATAATTCCATCGGCTTTCTTTATTGATTCAGCAACCTTTTCAGGATAATCCCTTTTCATTTCCCTTACAGTTCCATTCGGGTTTTTAAAGAAAAAAAGGTCATGGACTGTTATTATACATTTTCCTTTAGTGGGAATTAAAAGGGGTGCAGGAGAGTGAACTATGTCAAGCCTTTTAAAAAAGAAAAAATCAATTTTTGGAAAACCTAAATTGTTCCATAAAAAGTTTGTTAGGAAAACTGGAAATGGAAAGTCGAAGAGATAGAAATTCGAAGAATAAGGGATTTTCCCTCTATCAAATCTATCTTTTAAAGATGAGGAGAAAAGAAAATATGAATTTTCCCTATCTATTTTTGAAAGATGGAAGATCAGATTCTTAAGATAAATTCCAACTCCTGTTTCTCTTCTTAGAAAGGGTCTTACATCTATACCAATTCTCATTTATATTGAAGCAGATTCAAGCTCAAGAAGATATTTCTTTATATGCAAACCAGCTGAGAAACCTCCAAGAGATCCATTCTTCCTTATGACTCTGTGACAGGGGATTATTATTGGTATAGGATTCTTTCCAACGGCTTTCCCGACAAATCTCGGAGCATTGGGGATTCCGATCTTCTCTGCAATGTAAGAGTAAGTTACTGTAGCTCCATATGGAATTTTAGAAAGTTCGCTCCAGACCATTTTCTCTTTCTCAGTCCCGATAATGAAAGAAATTGGGATTTTTGAAAAATCAGCCCTTTCACCCTGGAAATATCCTTTGACAGCAGAAACTTCCTTTTCAAGATAAATTGAATCCTCTTTTAGAAAATACCCCATCTTTAAAAGTTGAGCAAAAGGTTTTATCCCCTTTCTCTCAAATTCAGCCCATACCAATTTTCCATCGAGCTTGCAAAGATAGATAACACCCAGCTTGAATTCAACAGGGAAAAATCTTATTTCCTTTCCTATCATTTAAAACTCCTTTTATATTTTTTAATTGTTCTCATTTTTCACCCGCCCATCTGTAAGGAATGTATTCAGGGTTCCACATGGAATTTCTCACCATTTCCAATAATCTCTCATCGCTCCCCATTATGCCAAGACCTGAGTCTCTTGCCATCTTTGTAACTGTAAATGCTACCATTTCAGAAACTTTTCTTATATCTCTTATATTCGGAAGCAATTTACCCTTCTTTATATCCTCATAGGGAACCATTTCAGCAACCTGCTTTGCTGAATAAACAAACATCTCATCTGTGATTTTAAGAGACATTGAAACTATTGCTCCAAGACCTACGCCAGGGAAAATATACATATTGTTGCATTGAGATACAAATCTTTCCTCTCCATTAAATTTAACTGGAGGAAATGGACTGCCAGTTGCGATTAAACATCTTCCATTTGTTGCTTTGAATGCCAGCTCTGGAGTGCATTCACTTTTTGATGTAGGGTTTGAAAGAGCAAGGATTAGAGGAATCTCGCAATTTTTAGCCATTTCCCTCAAAATCTCCTCATTGAATGCCCCTCCAACACCCGATGTTCCAATAAGAACGCTTGCCTTTGAATTGGAAATTGTATCTTTTAAACTAATAAATCCTTCCCTTTCAAGTTTCCATCCACTTATAGAATTCCTATCCCTTACAAATGGCTTCTGGTATTCGTCCACTTCCATACCTTCAATTATCAATCCATCCTTATCAACAGGGTAAATCCTCTCCTTACTTTCCTTCTCTGTCAATCCTTCTTCCATCATTCCTTTTACCAAAGCATTTGCAATTCCATAACCAGCCTGTCCAAATCCGAAAATGACATATCTTTGATCCTTCAATTTTTCATTTTTAACCCTCATAGCAGAATAAACTGTTGCAAGAGCAATTGCACCTGTTCCCTGTATATCATCGTTAAAGGAGCAAATTCTATCCCTGTATCTGTTTAAAAGACGAAGGGCGTTCTGCTTTCCAAAATCCTCCCACTGAAGAATTGCATGGGGGAAATTTCTCCTGACACCCTTAACAAATTCTTCTATAACAAAGTCATAATCCTCTCCCTCTAACCTCTTATGCTTCAGCCCAATGTACAATGGATCCTTTTGGAGGGATTCATTGTTTGTTCCAACATCGATACATACAGGAAGGCAAAGAGCAGGATGAATCCCGGCTCCAGCAACATAAAGACTGATTTTACCTATTGATATCGTCATGCCACCAACCCCCTGATCTCCCAGCCCAAGGATTCTCTCCCCATCAGTAACAACTATTAAATGGATATTGGAAAAGGGAGCATTAGAGAGAATTCTATCAATAAGAGAGACTCTATTTGCAGAAATAAATAATCCCCTGAGTCTTCTGAAAATATGGCTAAATGTTTTTGCTGCCTCACCCACTGTAGGGGTGTAAACATAGGGAAGCATCTCTTCAAGATTATCAACAAGAACCCTGTAAAATAGAGTCTCATTTCTGTCGAGAAGCCCAAGGAGATAAAGATATTTCTCAAGGGGGTCAGTTTTTCGAGAATAACTGCCAATAACTCTTTGACACTGTTCTTCAAGGGTTGAAACATGCTCTGGAAGTAAGCCCCAGAGGTCAAGAATTTCCCTCTCTTCCTCTGTGAAAGCTGAACCTTTATTGTAAATTGGATTTTCAGTGATATGATGTTTCTTGAAAGGAACTTCAACAAATTTTTCCTTAGTTAAGGGATCAAGTTGAATAACAAATTTATGCATTATTTCATCCTCCTCAAAATATAAACCATCTAAAATTTTATCATATTAACAAAGAATTGCCACATTTCCTTTAAAAATAATAAAATTTAATATGGCTTTTGGTGGAAAATGGGTGATAAAGGGGAAAGAGCTGGGGAAAATTCATCCCTTCCCACTTTTTCTATTATCTGAAGCAGAAAAAGCCCATCTTGATTCACCAGCATGGACTGAATTTGTCATAGAAGAGAGAAATTTTCTTGAGATCAAAAATGGAGTCCCTGTAATCCATGTAACTCCTGATAAAGAAAAATTAAATTTGGAGAGATTTAAAAAAGAAATAGAGGGAGCATTTAAACCTAAATCAGAAAATTCTGAGCCCATCAGAAAATCAACATCAGTCCTTCTAATCTTTCCCTATTCAATCAAAGATAAAAGATGGTTTCGAATGGGGATACCCCCTTCCCTACTTTTCATTTCAGACTCATTAAAGTCCTATTCCCATTCAGTAAAAATCAAGAAAATACCTATTGAATCTGAAATAATACCTGACGAGATTGAAAATTTCTCCTGGATTGGAATCCCCCTTTATGATGATCTTTTTATCCAGGTCAAAAGGCTCGCTCGCTTGATAAAAGAGAGATTTAAAGTAAAAATCGCTGTAGGAGGTCCAATGGCAACCCTTTCACCCCTTGCAGTTTCAGCTCATCTTCCTGAAGCTAATCTAATTATTAGAGGCGAGGCAGAGGAAATTTTTGGAAGAATTCTATCCCTGGTTCATGATCCTATTTTGAATATTAAAGAACTATTCAAAATTAAAGGATTCCTATACAGAGACGATAATATTCTTATATCATCTTATTTTTCAGAAATCTCAGTCCCTGAAATAAAATATTCCAATATGGACATTGATTCTATTCCTGAAGAGGAGCTTGAAAAGGGTCTTGAAATAAATACATCTCGAGGGTGCCCAAGATCCTGCATATACTGCAGTCATGTGCATGGAAAAGTGGTCAGGGAAATACCAATTGAGAATATAAAAGATTGGTTGATTAAATTCAAGGAAAAGTTGCTGGAAAAAGGGATTAAAAACCCTTATTCATTTGTAATAAACATAAACGATGACGATATTCTTCTGAATGAAGATAGAGCTGAAAAAATACTGAAACTCATTCATGAATTGGGATTTAAAATATGGGGAATTCAAACTTCTTTAGAAACAGTTGAGGAAAAAAGAGATTCTCTCGATTTTATTTCTAATCTTGAGTTTTATATTTATAAAAAACCTCTCCTCTGGCTGGGAACTGACTCATTCTTACCTGAAAGAAGAAAGAGATTGGGAAGGAAACCTTTAAATAAAAAAGCAATAGAGGAGATTGTCGAAATGTTTGAAAAGA
>JBBIMS010000055.1:6938-8352 GCA_037444285.1 Candidatus Aminicenantota bacterium
ATCTTCATTATCTCATACTTTCTGACCATAAGACTGACTGGGTTGAGTTCATTGAGGAAATCATTTTTATTTGCAACCTTCAGAAATGTTATAAATATTTTGAGATAATTCCAACATCAAGATTTCTGATTCCTTACCCTTACACTCCATCCTTTAAAATTATTCCAGTGGATAGAATCGAGAAGGAAATACTTTCAGCAAAGGGCTATCCCCAATTTGATTATCCAATTGTAAAATTTGCAAAACCTCAAAATGAATATATATACCACCTTTTGAATCCATCCCTTCCTTTTGGATTATTAACTTTTGAGAAGGATTTTATAAATTCCCTTGTCAGTAAAAACTTTAGAGAAGTTATAAACACCCTTTACTCCATTTTGAAGCTTGAAATTGGAGAGGAAAAGGATGGAGAAAAAAAGAAGACCTTAATCAGACTTCTTAATGACCTAGAGAAGGAAGGACAAAATTTGATAATAACAGTTTAGTTTCCCAAAATCACGGTTATATCTTATCCATTTTAGACTTTCGGCATTTTTAGCTCAAAATCCTGAACATATCTAAAATTCAAATGACAAAAACAATTGAATCTTTCCAATATATAAATTCTTTTGATATTTAGATTTATTTAGGTTTTAGAGCTTAGGATATAGAATTTCAAAAGACATAATTCGTCAGGAAATTTCCCATTTTTGTCTCCCCTTTTAAAAACTCCCTTCTTTTGATGTGCCTAAAGAAGACTAAACTTTTTGAGAATCTCAAGGAGCTTTTCATCCTTTTTGCTTAATTCCCTCAATGCTTCTAAAAAGGAGTGAAGGGTTTTTTTATTCCCTGCAATCTCTTCCTCAATGCTTTTTACCTTAGCTTCAAAGGGTCTAACCATTGTCCTTCTGTCCCATATAGCAAATCCTATTGAAACCGCTACAATTGCTGTGAATGCGCCAACTATTGCAAGGAACAAATTTATCATCTGATCAAATCTCTTCTCCATATTCTCAAATCTCTTGTCAATACTTTCAAACCTTTTGTCAACAGCTTCAAACCTTTTGTCAACAGCCTCAAACCTTTTGTCAACAGCTTCAAACCTTTTGTCAATCTCCCTTATTATTGCTCTTTGACCTTCCTCAATCCTTTTCAATCCCTCTTCAACCCTCGTCAGCCTCTCTATTATTTCAGTTTCCGTTATTTTTAAAGGCTCTGCAGAATAAATAAAGGATATGAAAAAAAAGAAAAACAGAAAGATAAATAAAACTACCTTTAGAAATTTATTTCCTTTTTTCATGATTTCAATATAATACAAAAAAGAAAAAGAGTCAAACTACCCCTTTATATTTGCCCTTTTTAATTTTGCATTTTTTTATTATTATTCCTTTTCCTTTCAAAATCAAGATTACTTCTCGGATGTGTCCTTTGATAA
>JBBIMS010000056.1:0-8326 GCA_037444285.1 Candidatus Aminicenantota bacterium
GGCAGTAACTGAGATTATTTCAAAATTAAAAACCCAGAAACCTTAACTTTTATTCAACCTTTACAATCTCTCCCTTTGTTGTTCCAAAGACTTCAGGATTGTACATCTCCTCAACCTTTGTCGGTGGAACTGAGAATGTTCCCTTTGAGGTTACTCTTAAAATATAAGAAAATTCATGCTCTCCCTGGGGAAGATTATCAGCAAAAATCTGCATCCTGTCATCGTATTTTTCTATATGATTGAAGTGCCATGAAATTTTTCCAAGCTTTCTTTGATTTTCAAGGCTTGTTGTCTTAAGATAGGAGTCCTCTATCTCGGTTCCTGCAGGTACTGGATCAACCACAGCCACATAGTTTCTCTCTGCGCTCACATTAATTTTTATTCTCACCTTTATCAGGTCTCCCAGATTAAAAACTGTTTTCCTTTCCCCTGTGTTTAAATCTTCATAGAATTTCTGAACATAAAATCCCTGATTAATCTCTTGAAAATCTGCCCCTTTTGGATAGTAGGAAAGATTTACCATCCAGAACAATCTTCCTTTCCCAGACTTCTCAAGGATCAGGGTCAACTCCTTTGAAAGGTTGGCAATTTCTTCCATGGCAATATTTATAATTTCCTTCTTGATTTCATTGAACTTTATAGTCTGAAGTTTCTTTCCATCAAATCTTCCCGTGAAATTGAAATCAACTTCCTTTCCCTCCTTTCTCATGAAATACTCGCTCAAGGAAATTAGAGCATAAGAATTTTCCTGAGTGTTCCTCCATGCACCATTCTTTCTCTTTCCAAGAATATAGGCTACAAGTTTTTCAATTATAAATGAATTGGGATCTGCGTCAAGGAGGGAGAGGAGAATTATTGCGTTTGTTCTCAAGTCTGAATGCATATAAATTTCAGAGCCATCAAATCTTCCTTCCTCAAAATGAGCCTCAGAAGCCTCAAGCTTTACCTTGTTCATAATCTCCCTCAAAAGATTATCCTTCATTGGAGAGCTTTTCTTTGTTCTCGATATTGAAGAGAGAAGGAAAGCTCTTGAGAATAGAGGAAGGGAATCCCTCCTTTCATAGAGCAGAGTTTGATAACTTTCGTCATGACTTCCGTAAAGGGAGAGGGAGTAGAGGGCAAAGGACCTTACTATGAGGTCAGAACGAACTTTCCCTTTTAGAACATTTTTCAGATATTCAATAAGTCTGTTTCTTATGTCCTTTTCAATTTTAAATCCCCTCTCTTCAGCCATTTTGAAAATGAAAAGAACATAGGAAGAGACATAGGGGTTTGAGCCTTCAGAATCGCTCCAGAAACCAAATCCTCCATCACTTTTCTGGTTCTTGTAAATCTTTGAAAGGGTTCCTGCCACAACATTCTCCATCTCTTTCCTATCAATATTTTTGAACTTGAATGCTCCTGAAAGATTGTAAAGGGCAATGAAAGGGGTAAGCATTGATGAAAGTTGTTCAGTGCACCCATAAGGATAATCGAGGAGGAACTCAGCGCTTTTCTCAAGATCCGAGAGAGCAGAGGAAGAGAGGGAGATTCTTAAGCCTCCAGCGTCTTTATAAATATTTTCAGGGACCGAGATTTTTAAGGTCTCCTTCCTGTCTGTGCTTCCATAACTTGCTGAATCTATTCTTATCTTTGGAATTTTTACAGGTATTCTCACCTCAATTGCATCCCTTTCTTCCCTTGAACCACTTTTGAAAGTTGCAAAGAACTGAATTTTAGCAATTCCGTGGGAAGATGCTTCCATTGGGAATCTAAAAAGGTGGGAGCCTTCGGGAGCCAGAGCTATTTTTTCTTGGTCCTTTAAAATTTTCAGATTCTGAGAAAGGATCTTAACCTTTATGGAGAGCTCTCCCTTCTCCTTTGTATTATTCTGAACTCTTATCCCTCCCTCGAATTTATCTCCAACAATCAGAAATCTTGGAAGAGCAGGAAATAGCATCAATGGTTTCGAAACCCTTATCTCTTTTTTTGTAGAGCCAAACTGAGAGTCAAGGGTCTGGGCAACAGCCATTATGGCAAAGGAGGTCAATGAATCCGGAAGATCAAAGGATTCTGAAGCAAATCCATTTTCATCTGTAATTACCTCTCCTTTCCAGAATGGGGTTATTCTGAAATCTGTCCTTATCTGGAAGAGAAATTCCTCAAGACCTCCACCTCCTGCTTCCTCTGCAAGTTTTCCTTTCAGATATTCCCTGCTTATTAGAACATTCCTTAGTTCAGAATTTCTTACACCTAAAAGTCTCTCCTTGTAAAAATATAAAATTGGGTCTGGAACTTTGTATCCTGTCAGGGAAAGGACTCCATAATCAACAGCATAAAGGGTAACTTCTGCCTTCTTCCCTTTACCCTCAAAATCCCTCACCTGAACATTAACCTTTACCCTTTCCCTCGGTCTAAACTCCTCCTTCTCTGTAGAAAGCTCCAGCTTCAAATAAACCTCATCGGGCAAAATGTCGAGCTTTGTGTATCCAAGCCTGAATGTCGGTTTCCCAACATCAACCCCTTCTTCCAATTTCTCTGAAGTTCTCCCTTTTATAAGGAGGACCGAGACATAAATTGTTGGTATGTATTCTTTTTTAATAGGGATCTCCACTACCTGATTGGAGCCAGTAAGAGAGACTGGTAAATACTCTATTATTCCACTCCTTTCAATGGTTAAAATTCCTCTTGATTCTTCCCATGGGGATTTAACAAGAATCCTTGCCATCTCACCAGGCTTCAACTCCTTCTTTTCTGGAACAATGTCTATTCTATTGTGGTCATACCTTTCCCAGGCTGTAAACCCTTCACCTATGCAATAAAACCCAAAGCCAGATTTTAAAATATGACCCTTGCTGTCCTTTGAGGAAGCCTTCAGAAGATAGAAACCCGCGCTTTCGAGAAGGAATTCAACTTCAGAGGGCTTATCAGAAGTTGTAAGCTCAAAAGTTTTCACCACTTTATCTACAGGCTCACTCCTGTATCTGTAATATGCACCCTCCTCTTTTTCCTGAACAGAGTGCCACTCCCTCTTTATCAACTCTAATTTTACATTCTTCCCCTTGGAAAAATTGCCTTCCCTATCCAGAGTTACTACCTTTGTTTTAAACGGTTTTCCCTTCTCAACAAAGTATGCTGTATATTCAATTCCAACATAGTAATCAGAGGGATGAAGAATAAAAGAAGCTCTGTTGGAAATAGCCTGCTCCGTCAAATCTATAACTTCTCCCTCAAGAAGATAACTCATTGGTCTTTCACTGTAAGCTAATCTCTCTTCCACAAAAAATTCACCATCCTTTGATAAGATTCCTTCTCCACTTGCTACAACTTCACTTCCGTAATGTTCTTTCTCCTCTGTCCAATCCTCAAAAACATAATATTTTGAAGAAAGCTCTCCTTTAAGAGGAGGAGAAAAGGATGTGGAAGATTTTCTGAGGGTCCATTTTACCTTGCAATCCTTCATGGGTGCTCCGTAAAGATATGTTCCCTTGATCAAGCCTTCCATTTTTTCATCCGTAAGATAATCCTTCTTCTTAGTAGATACATCAACCCTGAATTCAGGCTTTCTAAATTCTGAAACAAGAATGGAGTGGGAGAATTCCCTGTCTATTCCCTCTATTTTCATTGCCTTTGGAACCTTTGCAGTAATTCTGTAATAGCCTGTGGGAGAATCCTCAGGAATTTTGAAGGAGAATGAAGTAGAGCCATAAGAGTTCAGAGTAATCTCTTTTTTAAGCAACTCCTTTCCCCTTGAGTCATAAATTTTAAATTCAATATTTTTATTTGCTAAAATGGTTAGATTCTTAAGCTCATCAATACGGAATATTCCCTTTACATAAACTTCCTCCCCTGGTCTGTAAGCCCCCCTGTCTGTGAAAATATATCCCATAACCTTTCTCTTGCTCGGTTCCCATTCCATATCCAGATTGAACTGCCATCCCTCAATACCTTCATTCAATTCCTCTGTTACAAATGCCCTGTCACCACCTTTCTTTGCAACAACAATAAAATTTGTATACCAGTCATCCTTCAATCTAAGATCCTCTGTTCCTGGTGAAAGGCATAATCCATTTTCATCAGTTTCTCCTCTCCAGAGGATTTCTCCGAGCGTGTTCATTATTTTTATCTCGCATCCTGGAATTGGCTCTCCTCCTGAAAGGGAAGTCGTGTAAATAAGCATATTATGGGGAGAATATTTAAGGGATATACCAATGTCTGTTATCTGGAGAATCCCCTTTACAAAACTTGAATATTTTTCGTAATCTGTGCCAGGCTTTACATCCTTTGCTTCCATCTCTGTATATATAATGGCAAAATCCTTTCCAAGGATTTTCCCCAGATCCATGTTGATTATTGTAAATTTATCCCTTTCAGTCTTAAACTTCACCTCAGGAGAATTCGGTTTCAAAAGAACTGATTTTTCATTTTCAAGATAAGAGAGAAACTTTCCAATCTCCCCATCCTCAATCTCCTTAATCTCCCTCCTTACAGAATCAACATTAACAACCCTGAGGGAGAGGTATTTTGGACCTTTCGCCTCTATAACTCCCCACCTATTTATGAGCTCGATTGAATATGGATAACTCCGCAAGGAGAAGTTTTCAACAATTGCGTAATTTAAATTATGCCCGTATATGTCTTTTAAACTTTTCTGTATTTCCAGCTTGTATGAATGACCAGCCGTGAGGCTGAATAAATCCGAAACATAAACATATTCACTGCTGTAATTATAAATATCTTCCTTTGGCTCCAAAACCTTCTCATCGGTTATATCAAATAGTCTCAGACCTTTTTTCGCTTCTTCTGGAGCAATCGGATTGGAAAATGCTATGGAAATTGTTGAATAAGGATTGCATTCAAAACATGAGATCCCGCCATAAAGGAGAGTTTTTGGAGTTTGAAAGTTGAATTCGTAGTCCTTTTTAGAGCCAAGATTCCCCTCCTTTCCTCTGAACCCTTTTGGGACTAAAACCTTAACAAGGGAGTTAAGAGGAAGGGAGGAAACTGGCTTTATTTTAACCCTCTGAGTTGAATTGGGTTCATACTCAGCTTTAACTCCCAAGGAGAATGGTTTCCTTAAAATTAAAATCTCTTTAACATTTGTTATTTTTTCAATTGCATCGTAGGAATGGGTTTCAAAGCCCTCCGGAATAGAGTAATAAGAGGAGTAAATGTTATATTTAATTTTTGCTTCTATCTCTTCAAGAGAAACTGGCTGATTGAAAACAATGACAATTTCTCCCTTCCTTCCCAATTGATGAGGAATTATTTGAATTACCGCAGGAGCTGGGGTCTCAAAGGTTGAAACAAAATCCTTAGTTAAAACATCTCCAGTAATACTCTTTATTCCTTTTTTTATTCTGATCTCAAACCTTGTGGAGTATGGTAATCTTTCTTCAGGATGAAAAATCAATGTTCTGTCTCCAGCCCAGTAGAATTTTCCTTTCAAAGGTGGAGATATGGTGATAAAATCCGGAACAAAGTCTTTTTTTATTTCTCCTATCGGAACCATGGATTTGTTGAAAGTTATTGAAATCTCACTTACAATCTCAAGTTTCTCTATTTCACCCTTTGGGATTACTGTTATTTGAAGCTCCTCAGAAGGCAGGAGAGGCCAAAGGAGAAAAGAAAGAGAAAGAAAAATTAAAATTTTTTTCAAATGCATTCTATTGTCCTCCCTAAAATCTATTTTTTAATTGCACTTCCTATTGATATAATGATATAAAGCTCATGTCAAGCGAAGTTGTTTACTTTGATTTTTTCAAAAAATCTGTTATATTCATTTTTTGGCAAAAATGAATCTTTTAATTGTTGGAGCACAATGGGGTGATGAAGGGAAAGGGAAGGTTGTAGACCTTCTCTCTCCCAAATTTGATATTGTTACAAGATATCAGGGGGGTCATAATGCAGGTCATACAGTTGTTTACAACAGGAAGAAGATTGTCCTTCATCTTATACCTTCTGGGGTTATGCACAAAGATAAAATAGGGGTTATCGGAAACGGGGTTGTTTTCAGTCCTTCAGCATTTATCAAAGAATTAAAGGAGCTTGAATCCCACGGACTTAGATTGAAAAATAGAATTTTTATAAGTAAAGATGCCCACATGATTTTCCCTTACCACGAAATTATGGATAGACTGGAGGAGGAAAGAAGGGGTTCTAAAAAAATTGGGACAACAGGGAGGGGCATAGGTCCCTGTTATGAAGATAAGACAGGAAGAAGGGGGATAAAGGTTGGGGCTCTCCTTTATCCAGAAATATTAAAGGAGATGATTTTTGAAAGGGTTGAGCAGAAGAATTTTGTATTAAAAAGTTTTGGTCACAACCTTCTTGAGCCTGAAAAAATTTTTGAGGAATATCTGGAATACAGTGAAATTCTGAGGGATATGATCATTGACACAACTTACTATTTGAATGAAAAAATAAAGGAGGGGAAATCGATTTTGTTTGAGGGAGCTCAGGGGACTCTTCTGGATTTAGACCATGGAACCTACCCTTATGTTTCTGCATCCAATCCTACAGCTGGAGGTGTGATAACTGGTCTCGGAATCCCTCCCTGTTCAATTTCTAAAGTTTTAGGTGTTTCAAAGGCTTACACAACAAGGGTTGGTGGAGGGCCTTTCCCAACAGAGCTAAAAGAGGAGATGGGACAGAGGATAAGGGAAGCAGGGGATGAGTATGGAGCAACAACAGGAAGACCGAGAAGATGTGGATGGCTTGATCTTTTTGCCCTGAAATACTCGGTCAGGATAAATGGTATAAATTCCCTTGCTTTGATGAAGATTGATGTTCTGGATGGACTTGAGGAGATTGAGGTTTGCATTGGGTATAAATACAGAGGCTCATTAATGAAATCCTTTCCTACAGAATGGTGGATTCTTGAAAAAGTTGAACCTGTTTACAGATCCTTCAAAGGATGGAGTAAGTCTTTAAAAGGTTTGAGGGAGTTAAAAGAATTCCCTCAGGAGGCAATTGATTATCTCAATTTCATTGAGGATTATCTTGAAATTGGAATTGACTTTGTTTCAACGGGGGCTGAAAGGGAAGATACAGTTTTTATAAGAGAAACTTTTGGAGTTTAAAAATGGGAGAATGGCTCAGGGGGGACACCCTTGCAGGAGAAATTAAAGAAGGAATTGGAAGAGAGGTTGAGAAACTCAAAGAGAAAACAGGAAGAGTTCCAGGTCTTGTTGGAATCCTGATCGGAGAAAATCCATCTTCAAAAATTTACCTAAACATAAAATCAAGGGAATGTGAGAAGCTTAAAATAAGGTCTGAAATTAAAAAATTCCCTGCAGATGTGAAAGAGAATGAGGTTGTGGAGGAGATAAAAAGATTGAATGAAGATGATAATGTTGATGGTATTCTTGTTCAGCTTCCAATTCCATCCCATCTTGACCCATTGAAAATAATTGAGTTGATTTCTCCTGAAAAGGATGTAGATGGATTTCATCCTGTTAATCTTGGCAATTTGCTTCTTGGAAGGGAAGGGCTTAGAGCATGCACACCATCAGGGATAATGGAACTTCTTAAGAGAAATTCAATTCAGTTAAGGGGTAAGAGAGCTGTCGTTGTTGGAAGGAGTTTCATTGTTGGAAAGCCAATGGGGATAATGCTTCTCAATGAGGATGCAACTGTTACCTATTGCCATTCAAAAACCGAAAACCTTCCTGATCTAACTTCCTCTGCAGATGTTCTTATAGTTGCTATGGGCAAACCATGCTTTATTAAGGGAAGCTTTGTAAAAGAAGGAGCAGTTGTTATTGATGTTGGAGTGAATTCCATAACAAGAAAAGAGGATTTGTTGCAACTTTATGGAGAGGAGCCAAAAAAATTAAGGGATATTGAGGAAAAGGGATCAACTCTTGTGGGAGATGTCCATCCCGAAGTTATAAATAAAGCAAGTTACCTAACTCCTGTTCCTGGTGGAGTTGGCCCATTAACAGTTGCCTTCCTTCTAAAAAATACCCTGAAAGCCTTTAAAATGAGAAGGGGAATATCTGATTAGAGAAGGCTAAAGGCTTGCTCACCCCTTAGACTTCTTTTTCCTCTGGCTTTTGCCTGTTAAGAAATAGACAATTAAAAGAATGGGAAGAAAAATTGCAATCTCAACAAGCATTGCATGGATATTGTTTCTTGAGAAAAGAGAATGAAAAGAAGATTTTTCAATTTTTGGAAGTATTCCTATGTTGAGGGTAAAAGAGGAAAAAGGGGAAAAAATAGGGACTCCAATTGGAGGTTTTAAATCAATGGAGAAGATATCGAGAAGCAAGTGAAAAAGAACAAGGGAAGAAAGAATGAGACTCAATTTAAGATTCTTTGAGAAAAAAAAGAGAAATAAAAAAAT
>JBBIMS010000057.1:0-8318 GCA_037444285.1 Candidatus Aminicenantota bacterium
CCCAGCATCTTTATTAGGGACAACTTTCCTTGTTTCGCAGTTTTTGCATTTGAGAACTCTTTTACTACCTGAAAGTTTTCCTCTTTTAGCAATTGGCTTCCCTTCAATCTCTACTATATCAAGGGAGAAATCTATTACAGGAGCATTGGAAATCGCAGTTCCAATTCCATAGGCACCCACAACATCATTAAGATTTATTATATCATCCTCATCTATACCTCCTGAGACAAAAATCTTTATTTTATCCTTTCCTCTCAGGGAAAGCTCCCATTTAACCTCTTCTACTATCTTTTTGAAATCACCTCTTCTCGAGGATGGAGTGTCCAACCTTATAGCATAGAGCTTTTCACCCATAGCCTCTGCAACATCAATAGCTTCGAATTTTTCATCCTTAAAAGTGTCTATTAAAGCAACCCTCTTAACCTCAGGTTCAATCATCTCATCAAAGGCTTTAATTGCAGAAAGGGTTGAACCAAGAATGAGAATTAGGGCGTGGGGCATTGTTCCCATTGGGTCCTCACCTATAATCTCAGCAGATTTAATGACAGCAACTCCATCGCAACCTCCTATAAATGCATTTCTCTCAACCATTGGGGCAATTAAAGGATGGGCTCTCCTTGCTCCAAAACTCACAACGAGCCTTTCTCCTGCAAGCTTTTTCAATCTTGCGGATTTTGTCGCTATCCCCGATGCCTGGCATAGGAAACCAAGGAGAGATGTCTCATAAAGGCAAAAATCAAGGTAATTCCCTTCAATTTCTAAAACAGGCTCTCCTGCATAAAAAAGGGTTCCCTCATTCATAGACCTCACATTTACAGGAAGTCCTTCCAGCAGGGAAACAAGCTCCTCAATCCCGGCAAGGATTCCCCATTTCCAACCTGATGGAAACTCTTTGGCTACAACTTCCGCCTTCACAACTGGATTTATTCCTTTTGCCTCAAGAATCCTTTTCGCCCTTAAAAAATAGACATCTGTAATCTTCCCATCCTTTATCTCTTCGGGTTCAGCTCCATGAAATAGTCTCCTTTTCATTCTATTTTTGCTCCTATCACATTCTTCATAATTCTCAAAGCTGATTCATGGTCTTCTTTGTTAAGTCCAGCTATCCCATCTTTTAAAATAACAAAATTGTATCCTCTCAAGGATGCATCGGAAGCTGTAAAAAGGATGCAAATATGGGTAACACAACCTGTCAATTTCACTGTATCAACTCCGAGAGTCTTAAGAACATTTTCAAGATCTGTATTGTAAAAACCCGAATAGGTTTTCTTTTCTACAATAAAATCACCTTCCTCTGGTCTTAGCTCTTCCACAACATCTGCTCCTTTAGTTCCTTTCACTGCATGGGGAGGCCATCCAAATCTTTTGAACTCAGGATCGTCAGGCTCATGAGCATCGCACACATAAATCACTGGAATCCCTTTCTTTCTTGCATCCTCAATTGCCCTCTTTACAAAGGGTATTATTCTCCTTGTATCAGGAACCTCGAGGGGAGCTCCCTCCCTAACAAAATCATTGAGCATATCTATGACAAGAATCGCTTCTTTCATTTTTTGCCTCCTTTAGATTAAAAATTTAGAACAACCCTTCCCCTTTGTCAATTTTTATTGGAACTATGGAATAAGGAGGTATAGTCTGCTGTCAGAATAAGGTATCTACCCCGTAGTTTGAAGGGGACTTGACAAATATTTTGAACTATCATATATTACAATATAGCATGCAATAAAGGAGACAAGGTTGGATATTGAAAAGTGGAATACTCAACTGAGAAAAGGGGTTCTGGAGTTTTGTATGCTTTCAATCCTTGAAAAGAAAGAGAGCTATGGTTATCAAATAATTCAAGCCCTATCGGATTTCACAGGACTCAATATAAAAAGAGGAACTATATATGCCCTTTTTAAAAGATTGGAAGAAGAGGGATTGGTTCATTATAAATGGGAGGAATCCAACTCAGGCCCTCCAAGAAAGATATATTCTCTAACTAAAAAAGGGGAAGAAGCTCTCAAAAAGATGAAAAAACATTGGAATGCTTTTATAATTTCAATTAAAAAAATAACAGGGGAGGAAAAGAATGAATGAAAAATCTTTTTCAAAAGAAACTTTAAAGATACTCGAAGATTATTTAAGAAGGTTAAAGGCAAATTTAAAGAGCTTGCCAGCTTCGGAAAAGGAGGAAATAATAAAGGAAATTCGTTCAGATGTTATTATGGAAATGGGAGAAAAGAAAAAAGGCAACGATCAGAACTTGAATCTTTACTTTCAATCCTTAAAAAGATTGGAGAACCTGAAGAGGTTGCTGAAGAAATAATTTCCAGGAGAGTGCTTTCTTTTAAAGGAAATTTTGCAAAAAGATTCGTGATATTCACTGGCAACAGCCTTTTCTACTCACTCCTGGGTCTCTTTTCATCGTTCTTATCTTTCTTCCTTTATTGTTTTGGTTTTATCCTTTTTGCTATGGCAATTGTCAAAATATTCTTTCCAGCTAATGCAGGTTTATTTATTTCTGAGAAAGGTTTTAGTGGTATTGGAATATTCTTCGATTCCGTCACTATAGGGATGCATTTGATGGAGCCCAAAGGCAAGGATGTTCTGGGACTCTGGAATATTCCTTTTGGTATTGTATCCGGATTCCTCCTGGTTACGGGAGGCAATTTTCTCGCTTTAAAACTTGGTAAAATTGGGAAAAAATTGTTTGGGGGTTAAAATGAAAAACAAAATTCTTATAAAAAGAATTTTTTGGTTCTTGACTATTTGCTTGTTACTGAATTTTTTATTATTTGCTTTTTTAGAGCCTGGCAAAGAATTAAAAACCAAGAAAAATCCTCCAGAGGGAATCTGGCAAGGAAAGAAAAAGCTTATTTTAAAGGAGATTCTCTCAATAGGTGTTAGAGAGGGAAATGAAAACTTGATTTTCAATGAACCTGTTGATGTTGAAGTGGACAAAGATGGTAACATTTATGTTCTTGAAAAAGGAAATTTTAGAATCCAGAAGTTCGGAAAAGATGGAAGTTTTATTTTAACCATAGGAAGGAAAGGACAGGGGCCAGGAGAGATACTTGATAGCATTGATATAGAACTGGACAGCAAAGGGAATATTTTTGTTTTTGATCTGGGAAACAGAAGGGTTTCAAAATTCAGTCCCGATGGCTCCTTTATTTCATCCTTCAAGCCTGAATGTGGAGTTTATAAAGGAGCAATTGACTCTGAAGATAATATCTATATTTACAAACAGCACAAAGGGAAGCTAATCCATAAATACGACCCGAATGGAAAACATATTTTGTCATTTATAGATGAGATCCCTATTGAACCAAAGAGAATTGAACCCCATATAAATGGTCTTGGAGCAATTGAATTTTACAAAGAAAAAATTTATCTATCCATGATATATCCCTATACAACATATATTTTCAGTAAAAATGGAGAGCTTATTGGAAGAATTGAGACAGAGGCTCCCTATTCTTCGCCTCCATTCTTATCTCCTGAAGGTATGGTAATCACAAATTTTTTAATTACAGCGATTTCATTCTCAAAGGAAAATTATCTTTTTCTTAAAGCAAATTATTTTAAAGTTCCCTCCAACTGGAAAGAGAAATTAAAAGAGATTATTGAGAATTTTCCCAGAAGTTCATTTTTTGACATTTTCGACTCCAATGGCTCCTACCTTTTACATCAAGAAATTCCAGACTTTGTATGGGGCTTCACCTTTGACTCGAAAGGCTATTTATACATGATAAAGCAGGAGGAAAATTTCTGGAGAATTATTAAGTTTTCCTTAGAATTCAAATAGAAGGAGAACTTCTCATGGTAAAAATTGCTCTTTTAATTTTCTTCCTGGGAGCTTTTGGAGAAAATGAGCCTTTAAAAATTTTTCCCTTTGAAAGTACAGTAGTAGAATATGAAGTAATTTATCAAGGAGATTCCACCCCTTCGAAAAGGACACTCTATATTAGTGATTGCGGGAGAAAACTTTGCATGGATTACAGAATCTTTTCAGGAGGAGAAAAACATTTTATTTATATCTTCACTGAGGAGGAAAGTTTTTCAGTAAATACGAGGACGAAATATGGAGTCAAGAGAAAAAATCCTCCAGAACTCTTTGATGAAGAAGTCCTGAGTGAATGGTTCAGGGAGATTGTTTACGGAAAAAGAAAAAAGAGAATAATGAATGATAAGAATTACAAAGGTTCCGAAAAGATTCTTGGTAAAGATTGTGAGATTTATGAAAACGAGGATGGAAGATTCTGGATATGGGACAATCTTATTCTAAAATGGGAAAGGGAAAATAGGGTTGAGACAGTAAAAAACATCCAAATTGATGCTTCAATACCTCCTGAGAGATACAAAATTCCTAAAGGTGTGTGGGTGCTTCCAAAAATTTTTTAAAAGGTTTAAATTTATTCAAGCTTTACATATTTCTGGAGTTCCTTCCCTTCCTCTTCAAGTCCTGAGGAAATAAATGTTTCCATTTTTGGAATTCCTCGATTGTCCCACCCTCTAATTTTATAGTAAAGATCAAGAAGGGAATCGTATTTATCATATTCAAGAACCTTTCCAGCAATTGGACCATCTTTGTCAGCATTGGATGGATCGAACCAGACAGCAGGAGGGTAATCCCACTTCCTGCTCCAATCAGGGTATTCCCTCACCCAGAAAGCCCTTATCAGATTGTAAATTCTGTCAGCAACTTTCCAGAAATCCTCAAGGGTCCAGTTGGAACCAGTGGCTATGTTAAAGTATTTAGCATAATGCTCGAGCTCCCATCCTATCTCAACCCATGGGAATCTGCAAGATACTATAAACTCAAAAAGTCCACCCCTTATCCTTTGAAGTTCAATAACTCTTCTTGCTTTTTCCTCCCCATAGGATTCCCTTACAGTTTGTGTGAGTTCAAACATTATTACCCAGGCATCTTTGTGATGGGCTCCAATGGGTGATGTTCCGTAAGCAAGAGCCATCCCTGGCACAAACTTGCAATTGTATGCTGATATTTCAAGACCTTTAACATGCATTGCATAGGCTTCGCTCCCTTTCCCTATTTTTTCCGCCATTTTCTTTGTCCCGAGGGCTAAAAGCTCTCCCTCCTCTCTTTTAAGAGCAATTTTTTTCAGGAGTTCCTTTGCCTTTTCTGCATCTCCAAAGCGAAAATCTCCATTTATTGCACCATTTTCAATTGCATCTGCATAAAAGGCAAGAACACCTCCTGATGAGATTGTGTCAAGACCAAAGTCATCGCAAAGATAGTTAAGGGAAGCAACCTGAGGAAAATCAAAAATTTCGAGATCACTACCAAGCATTCCAATATTCTCATAGTCGAGCTCTGAATACCTTCCCTCTTTATCAAGTATTGTAATCCCGCACCTCATTGTGCAGTTTGGACATCCATAAACTGCAACTTTTGACTGGGCGAGTCTCACCCCATCAATTCTCCATGCCTCAGGATGGGATGTCTTCCTCATGTTTTTTACTGGTAAAGCGTTTACATCATTGCACCACGCAAGAACCCCTGTTGTCCCCTGAAGGGACCAACCAGTCTTTTTGTCAATCTCTCCAACTTTTTTCAGATCGTCCCTTCCTGCTTTTTTCATTCCTTCAGGGTCAGCAACTGGTATTTCTTTACTACCTTTTATGACAATTGCCTTCAAATTCTTTGAACCCATCACAGCTCCAATGCCAGGCCTTCCTCCTGCTCTTCCCTCAAGGCTTCTTATTATTGAATAAAGGACTTTATTCTCTCCTCCTTGACCAATTGTAAGAATTCCTGCTCTCTTTCCATATTTTTTATATAACCATTCCTGAGTTTCGTAGGAGCCTTTACCCCAAATTTCGTCAGCAGGAAGGAACTGGACTTTATCATCTTCAATATAGAGATAGATAGGTTTTTCGGAGATTCCCTCAATTATAAGAATGTCATATCCAGCCTTTCTCATCTGCTCAGTAACCCATGTTCCAAGGTTTCCATCTCCATATCCTCCTGTTAGAGGCGATTTTGCTGCAACAACTGTTTTTCCAGTGTTTGGGGCAGGTATACCTGCTATAGGTCCAAGGGCTACAATCAATTTGTTTTCAGGACTTAGAGGATCTATCCCTGGTTTTAACTCATCCCAAAGAATCTTTACTGCAAAACCCCTTCCTCCAACCCATTTTTTTGCAAAATCCTCCCCAAAACTTTCTTTTTTTACCTTCCTATCTGTTAAATTAATCCTTAAAATATTACCTGTCCATCCTTTCATATTAAACCTCCAATGATATCATTTCTATTGGATAACACAATAACAATCCTTAGTCAACTTTGGAATGGGTGAGCGCAAGGACATTCCAGGCAGTTTTTGAATTTGGATGTGGAGGGAGGAGTTTTTCAGTTACTGGAAATTTCCCCTTATATTACCTTCTTCAATAACCCTACCATCTTCACCTCGGAAAATCCTGTCAAGGTGGGCCTCTTTGAACTCTCCGTGGGAGATTGTTATGATGGTTTTCTCCTTTAGTTTTTCCTTTATGAGATTCTCGATTTTGCCCTCTGATTCTGAGCCGAGTTCTGAGGACTGTAAACATCTTCCTGAGGAAGAATCCAGGTTCTCAAACTCAGAGATTCTTGAGAGAAGATGAGCCTTAAAATCTGAATCGCAACGATCGCAAGCACAATAAGATTGAGCAGAGCGATATTCTTTCTTACAATAACATCATCAACAATGTATTTCATTAGATAGTGGGTTGGAAGGGAAAGGAAGGAAGTTATGATTGATAATAAAATAGCGAGTAATAATTTTCTTCCAAAAACACCCAAATAAAGAAGACCCTTCTCTTTTATCAATTTCTTATTTTTCTTTGCATTGTCCAAATTTCATAACTTTTTTCAGGGATGGTTATATTCCCCTTTCCCAAGTCAATTTATATCTTTTAATTGATGTTTTTCCTGTATCTTTATCTACTACCAAAGTATAAAAATACTCTCCTTTTAATAGAGCGCTTGTATTTTCCTTATGGCCATGTTCAGAAAGATAAGGATCAAAATAGAAAGGGGCTTCTACCTTTGAGATATATTCGCCCTTTTCATTAAAAATATCACCTTTAATAGAATCAAAGCAAATGTTGTCATTTTCATATGTTAAAACGAGTAAAAAATTATTTTGAAGAATAAAAAAATTACAGATAAAGGGGTAATATTTCGGAAGAGAAAATTTGTATTTTGAAGGTATCTTCCCTATACTACCTTTGAGTTTTTTTTTCAACTTCCTCCGTCATTCTTAGCGGTCTGGGAGACGCCTTTTTAATGATTTTCTTAATCAGTTCACCATTTGAAGAAACTTGTGTGATCTTATATTTGTCTGAGACAGCAAAATAAATATTATCCATTCTATCTATTTTTAGAATTCCAAAAGGAGAATAAGGCATGAGTAAATAGCTACCATCCTTTTCATCTTTTGTTTTTAAATCAATAAAAAGTTGAAATATAGTATTATCTTTTTTTAAATCTGGGGAAAATTTTTTAAAACTCTTTGGTATTTTCCCTTTGGATATTAATTTTAGCTCAAATTTCTCTGCATAAATATTGAATTTCCTATCAATCAGAAAAGGAGAAATGTTGTGATCTAATTGCATGGTTTTTTCAATTTCCAAATCTTTATTTAGAACTACAATTCTATGGTTTGGTTTATCATACATCCATATTCTCCCATCAAAAGATGGTATTGGACGAGGAATAAATATATCAGAAGGACCTTCTCCTCTTTGGTATCTCTTCTTCAGGAGCAGACTCCCATTTCTTTCATATTTGTAAATTGTTACATAAGAATTTGTTTGGAAAAAGTAAATATTCACTTCCTCATCAACGGTAAAATAATCAGGTGCCCATGTTGGTTCTGACAATACAAGATCCTCTTCAAATTTCAGGATGGGGGTAGAATATTTTGGACTCTCGCTGTTCTCTATTATCTGGGTATTTTTTAAGTCAGATTTTTTGTTGCATCCAAATAGTAAATAAAAAGTCAAAATGAAAAACATTACAAACCTGAATCTCATCTACGCCTCTTTTTTATTATAGAGTGTTCAATAACTTGAAAAGACTTGAAAATATTACTTCTGCAAGCCATTACAACTTACCTCTTGTCGTAAATCATTGTAAAATATTTTAGCAACGAGGTCAAAGGATGAAAATTTCCAGACAATTGAGTTTCGTTGGTCTTAAGATCTCTTCTCTTATTCCATCCACTGACCCCCTCAAGATCCTCTTCGAAGCTGCTGATTCCTATTTCTTATACCCTCTTTGCAAAGACCGTTGCTCGAGGAGTTCATAAGATTGAAAAGAGATAGACAAA
>JBBIMS010000058.1:0-8287 GCA_037444285.1 Candidatus Aminicenantota bacterium
CAGGTGGAGGCGGTGCAGTTCTCTTTGACAATCTGATAATAAGGGCAGAGTAAAGAAGGAAGGTCTGCAAAAAAATTCAGCTTAAAATTCCTCAGATTAGAATTGGCATTTTCTACATATAAAAGAGAAGTTCCCCCCTGTTCTTATTTTTTCAATTTCTGTTCCACAGATAGGACATTCTTTCCCTTCTTTATAGGCAATGAGGTAATATTCAGAAGTAAAATTCCCCCTTTCTCCCAGGAAATTAAGCTCGTAATCTGCTCCTCCAAGTTCCAGACTTAATTTTAATCTCCTTTTAATTGCATCATAAAGAGCTCTTACCTCATTTTCCTTAAGGGTTTCAATCTTCCTTAGGGGATGTAATTTTGCTTCGAAAAGAATGTCATGAATGTAGAAATTTCCGATTCCTGAGATGTTTTTTTGATTTAAAAGAAATGATTTTATACTCCCTTTTCTTTTTTCCAGCAAATCTTTGAATCTCTCAAAAGTAAAAGAAGGGTCAAGAGGAGAAGGCCCGAGATTCTTTGTCATTTTGTGTTCATGAAGAGAGTTTACAAAATGAACATAGCCAAACCACCAGAATCTTATTGTAAAACCAGTTTTATCTCCAAATAAAAATTTGAATTGATAATTTGAAAGAGGAGATTTTTCTGAGCTGAAATAAACCATGTCCCCTCCCATCCCAAGGTTTATGAGGAGATATCCTTCATCAAGTTGAAGGAAAAACCACTTTCCAGAATATGAAACATTTAGAATTTTTTTCCCTTTGATGGAAGAAATGAATTTATCCACAGGACAATTGAGGCATTTTTTCTGGAGAACTTCTACCTCCTCAATGATTTTCCCAGAAATTTTTTCCCTCATCTGATTGGAAATTATGATTATTTCAGGTAATTCAGCCATAAGAAAATCAGAAAATTATTTAAAAATTTTCAATCAGTTATTGCTGAGATTACATTCCTTATAGCTCTCTCACAGACTTTACAATATGGCTTTTTTCCTTTAGTAAACATTATACAATCGAGCATTGGTCTATAGAGCCCTTTTGAAGAGTAGCCAGCTCCTTCGAAAGCACCAACTTTTCCAACATATTTGCTCTTTGAAAGAAACTCATCTATTTTTTTGGCATGTTCCCTTGAGAGTCTTTCTGCTTCTTCTTCAAGCTTTTCAATTTCAGACTTTTGGGCTTTCTCTCGCTTCATTTTTGCTATTTTTGAATTTATCTCATTTCTGATTTTTTGAAGTTCCAGATCCATTTTATCAAACTCTTCCTTTTCCCAGGGGGTAGGAATCTCAATGCCTTCGCTAAGTAGGTTCTTCCATTTTAAATCCTCAGGGTTGAGGAGTGCAGTTATATTTGGCTCTGTTGGCTCAATCCCTTGAGGATAAAAGTCATTGTATGCAACTACTGATGTGTAATACTCATCGGCAAGACCTGCAAAGGAATGACCGAACTCATGAAGAAGAAGGTATTCAAACCATTGATTGTCTGTTGTAAAAACACAGAAAAGATTGTAAATACCGCCTCCGCCATATCTTTTGTGATTTACCATTATAAGGAGAGTATCATAGGGGACAACTCCAGCAATGTCCCTGAGAGTTTTGTTATCCTCTGTGAGAAGATATCTTTCAAGACCAAGAGAGTCAAAGGTGGTTCCAATGGTAGTGTTTTTGAAAATACCATGGCTCGGCTCATCACAACCACTCTCTTCAGAGGCTTTAAAAACACAATTAATATTGAATTTATTCATCAGAGATTTGTAAGGTTCTTGGGAGAAGAATGCCATCTTGAATTTTTCAAGGTCTTTTAATAATTTCTCTCGCTGATTTTTTGTGTATCCTTCAGCAACAATTACTATATCCACCATATTTTCAGGCTTTCCATTCTTGAGAACCTCTATTACTTCAATATCTTTTCTCGGTTTCTCTTTGATTATAAAAATATCCTTTGGATCTATTGTTTCACTGAAAAAGGGTTTAAGGGTAAGATCTTTCCCCCTTACCTCGAATTGAACCCTGATTTTATTTTTTGGAAAGGGAATAAGAACAGATTCATGATATGTCCTTTTTTTACCTTTTATTGCAGGATCTGTTGTCTTGTATTCGCCGAAATAACTATCAAAACCTTTTGAAAATATAAGTTTTCCAGAATCTGAATCATAGACCTTAACATAATACCTTCCATTATTGAAACTATCTATAAGATTCTTCTTACTTCCTGCCCACACTTCAGTCATGTAGATCTTGTCTATAGTTATGATTTCTTCTTCAGCATTTCCTGTATGATAGTAGTCGATCCTCATGGTTTTGTCGATGAAATAATCATTAAAATTTATTGACTCTTGAGAATAAATAAATGGGGAGAATAAAGTTAAAAATGCTAATATTTTTTCTTTCATTTTGCCCTCCACTTGAGTAAGCATAAGTTAGATTATCAAATAAAGCGAAACAAATCAATACGAAATGAGAGAAATTTTTAATTTAAGCTTTACTTCAGAGTGATATAATATTAAACTTTATATGGAAGAACATGTTATGGTAAAAAGGAGGAAAGAAAAATGGCATATAATTTGCTTATAGCAAAGGGTAAGAAGGAACATTATCTCCTTTCAAAAATGTCCAACAGGCATGGTCTAATAGCAGGTGCAACAGGAACAGGAAAAACAGTTTCCCTTCAGGTAATGGCTGAGAATTTCAGCTCAATAGGAGTCCCAGTTTTTATGGCAGATGTAAAGGGAGATCTTTCTGGAATAAGCCAGCCTGGAACACCAACTCCAAAAATTAAAGAGAGAATAGAAAAATTGGGTCTTACCGATTTTAAATTTTCAGGCTATCCAGTTGTATTCTGGGATGTATTTGGAGAACAAGGACATCCTCTCAGGGCGACAGTTTCTGATATGGGTCCTTTACTTTTCAGCAGATTGCTTAATCTCAATGAAATACAGAGCGGTGTTCTCTCCCTTGTCTTTAAGATAGCAGATGATAATGGACTTCTCTTGCTTGATCTTAAAGATTTACGTGCCATGCTCCAGTTTGTTGGTGATAATGCAGAAAAATTCACTACAGAATACGGCAAGATCTCAACTGCAAGCATAGGAGCTATTCAGCGTGCCCTCCTTACCCTTGAGGAGCAGGGAGCAGACAAATTTTTTGGCGAACCCTCCCTTGAACTCGAACATCTAATGCAAACAGACCATCAGGGGAGAGGTCTCATAAATATCCTTGTGGCAGATAAACTGCTAACAATGCCAAAGGTTTATGCTACACTTCTACTGTGGCTTCTCTCTGAATTGTTCGAAAATCTTCCTGAAGTTGGAGATCAGGATAAGCCTAAGCTCATATTTTTCTTTGATGAAGCTCACCTCCTTTTCACTGATGTTCCCAAAATTTTACTTGAAAAAATTGAGCAAGTTGTGCGGCTTATAAGATCCAAAGGAGTTGGTGTCTTTTTTGTCACTCAAACTCCCCTGGATATTCCTGAGAGTGTGTTGGGTCAGCTGGGAAATAGAGTTCAGCATGCTCTCCGTGCATTCACTCCTCGTGATCAGAAAGTAGTAAGGACAGTTGCCCAGACTTTCAGGATGAATCCAGAACTTGATGTAGAAAAGGCAATTACAGAACTTAAAGTGGGTGAAGCCCTTGTGTCATTCCTTGATGAGAATGGTCAGCCTGGAATTGTTGACAGAGCTTTAATTCTTCCTCCTAAGAGTCAGATTGGTCCAATTACCACTGATTTAAGAATGAAGCTCATTAGCCAATCCAAGTTTTATGGAATATATGAAAAAGTTATTGATAGGGAATCGGCATATGAATTACTTAAAGCTCGGGCAATGAGAGCATCCCAGCCTCAAACTCCTTCAATTCCTTACCCGAAAGTTCCATCTCCAAAATCTGAGGAAAGGAGACCAGCAAAGAGGTCTGATTCAGTTCTTGAAAGTTTTGCTAAATCTGCTGCTCGTTCTGTTGGCAGAGAGTTAGGTCGTCAGATACTTCGAGGAGTTCTTGGTTCAATTTTGGGCGGTAGAAGATAGCTTTCTGATAATAACTTTTAAACTCCGACCTTGATTGAAAAACGGGATTGTGGTAAATTTAAAATTTATTATGAGATTGGGAGATTATGAACTGACTTTAATCTCTGATGGCACATTTTTACTTGATGGCGGAGCAATGTTTGGAGTTGTTCCAAAGGTTCTATGGCAGAAAAAAAGTCCTGCAGACGAAAAGAACAGGATTACCCTTGGCTTGAACTCCCTTCTTTTGATTAAAGGGAAGAAGGCAATAATTCTTGAGACAGGGCTCGGTGAAATTGAAAATCATAAATTTCAAGAGATTTATGAGATAAAGAGGAAGAGAACTCTTGTCGAAAAGATTAGAGAGAAAGGTCTTGAACTGGAAGATATAAACTATGTTATAAATACTCACCTTCATTTCGATCATTGTGGATGGAATACAATTTCAAAGGGTGGGAGTTTAATACCAACTTTTCCAAGGGCAAAATATTTTATCCAGAGAGAAGAATGGAATTCTGCTATGAATCCAGATGAGAGAAGTTCAGCAAGCTATATGAAGGAGAGGTTACTCCCCCTTCAGAAAGAGGGGAATCTTGAGCTTATAAATGGCGACTTTGAGCTGGAAGAAGGTTTAAAGATAATTCATGTTCCAGGTCACACAAGAGGTCATCAGTGTATTCTCCTTGAGAGTAGAGGAAGGAAACTTTTCTTCCCTGGAGACCTGATCCCTACATCCGCCCATTTCCCTCTTCCTTATATTATGGCTTATGACCTTTTCCCCCTTGAAACCCTTGAAAACAAAAAAAAGATTCTTGAAATTGCCGAGAAGGAAGGGTGGCTCTTTGCTCTATATCATGATCCAGAGCATATTTTTGGAAGGGTAGAAAAATTCGAAGGCAAATGGAGATTTGCTCCATTGGAAGTTAAAGATGAAATTTAATTCTCCTCAAAATCTTGCTATGCAATTATTAATATCAAAAATTTAATGGAGGAGGTAAATGGAAAAACTTTTCTGGTTTGTTCCGATTGGCTCGATAATTGCTCTTCTTTACGCCTATTTTCTCGGAAGATCTGTTTACAAATATGACGAAGGGACAGATGAAATGAAAAAAATTGCTGAAGCAGTAAGAGAAGGAGCTTACGCTTACTTGAAAAGACAGTATGCAGGAGTGGCAGTTTTCTTTGGTGTTGTTTTTGTTATTTTAATTGTAATAGCCCTGAATGGTCTGCTTCCCATTTTTGTTCCCTTTGCATTTCTCACAGGAGGTTTCTTCTCAGGGCTTTCAGGATACCTTGGTATGACACAGGCTGTTCATTCTTCAGCAAGAACTGCCAATGCAGCGAGGAACTCTTTAAATTCAGCCTTAAGGGTTGCTTTTAATGCAGGTGCGGTGATGGGTTTTGTAGTTGTTGGGCTTGGAATACTGGACCTTAGCATATGGTATATAATTCTGAACTGGTATTACAAAAATCTTCCTGCAGTTGAAAAAATAAGGGCTATTACCTCCACAATGATATGCTTTGGAATGGGAGCTTCCTCTCAGGCTCTATTTGCAAGAGTAGGGGGAGGAATTTTCACTAAAGCAGCTGATGTGGGAGCAGATCTTGTGGGAAAAGTGGAAGCAGGAATTCCTGAAGATGATCCAAGAAATCCTGCAGTTATTGCAGATAATGTTGGAGACAATGTTGGAGATGTTGCTGGAATGGGTGCAGATCTTTACGAGTCTTATGTTGGATCTGTTATTGCAACAATGGCTCTTGCAGTTGCAGCTGGGCTTGGTATTAATGGAGTTCTTGTTCCAATGCTTATGGCTACAGTAGGAATCCTGTCTTCAATAGTCGGGACATGGTTTGTGAAAACAAAGGAAGAAGTCAGCCAGCTTGCCCTTCTCACTGCTTTGAGAAGGGGGATATGGATTTCCTCAATTGCAGTTGCTGTATTTTCCTTCCTTCTCATTAAATTTTTGCTCCCTCAATATATGAATATTTTCTTTGCCCTTTTTGCTGGGCTTGTGGCAGGAGTTTTAATAGGATTTTCCACTGAATTTTTTACATCTGACACATATAAACCTACAAGGACAATTGCCAGTTCAGCAAAAACAGGTCCTGCCACTGTTTTTTTACAGGGGATCGGCGTTGGAATGTTTTCAACAGTCCCTCCAGTTGTTATTGTGGTAGTCGCTGTGATTATTGCCTATTATGTTTCAGGGGGCCTTCACAATTTTAACCTCGGACTTTACGGTGTTTCAATAGCTGCTGTAGGAATGCTTTCAACTCTTGGTATTACCCTTGCAACAGATGCTTACGGACCTGTTGCTGACAATGCTGGTGGTAATGCCCAGATGAGCCATCTCCCTCCTCAGGTCAGAGAAAGGACAGATGCCCTTGATGCTCTTGGGAACACAACTGCAGCAACAGGGAAGGGATTTGCAATAGGCTCAGCAGCATTAACTGCTCTTGCTCTTCTTGCTGCTTACAAGGATCAGATTGAGATTCTTGGAGGAAAACTCAGGCTGGAGCTAATAAATCCTCCTGTTCTCCTTGGGGTAATGATTGGGGCTTGTATGCCCTTTGCTTTCTCATCAATGACCCTGAGAGCAGTATCCCAAACTGCTGGAAAGATTGTGGAAGAGGTGAGAAGGCAGTTTAGAGAAATAAAAGGTTTGATGGAAGGGACTGGAAAAGCTGATTATGCAAGAGCAGTGAAAATATGTATAGCAGCTGCCCAGAAGGAAATGGTTGCTCCATCCCTAACAGCTATTTTAATGCCGATTGTTATCGGAATCCTTCTTGGTCCCAGTGGAGTGATTGGTCTTCTTGCAGGTGCTCTCTCATCAGGCTTTATTATAGCTGTAATGATGGCGAATTCAGGTGGAGCATGGGATAATGCAAAGAAATATATTGAAAAGGGTAATCTCGGTGGAAAAGGGACTGATGTTCACAAAGCGGCAGTTATTGGAGATACTGTCGGAGACCCATTCAAAGACACTGCAGGTCCTTCATTAAACATTCTAATAAAATTAATGTCAACTGTTTCAATTGTATTTGCAAGATTTGTTCTTGCTTTTACAATTTTTAAGTGGTGATATAAATCTTGAAGGGGGCAATAAAAATGCCCCTTCGATTTTTTTTGTTTAGTAAGATTTTGACGGTAAAAAGCTTTACTAAAAGTGAATATATGCAGAAAAAATCTGTTCTGTCTTCTTCTTTTCAAATTTCAAATGGTTATTTTACTCCGAACAAAACCCATTCGTTTTTTGGAATATCTTTAAGATAATCCTTCATCCATTTAAACTGACTCTTTGTCTCCAGAAATTTCTGAGCATTGAATTCAATTCCACAGGGGTGACCGAATATAGCCCAGGACATCATTCTCTCCGCAAGAACACTATCTGTAACCTTTCCATCCACCGCTCCTTCTGGATAATAAGGAGGTCTTTCCCATGAAGGTTCTCCCTTTGGATCAAGTTCAATATGTCCACAGAGAGTTCTTGCTGAAGGATTTTCACTTTTTGATATAACATCAAAATGGTCTGCGATAAAAGATTTTGCAAGGTTTGAGTCTATTTTCCCATAGTTTGCATCTAAAAGCTCCTTCCACCTTTTGGCTCTCGCCTGAGCTGTTGTTGTTTCATCTGAGTAATCTACATCGGTTTCCTCTCTAACCTTTTCGTCAAAGGCGATGTTAGAACCTGCAAAGTATCCATTTTTGGTTCTTTTGAGACTATGATTTTTTAAACCCAACTCAAGGCAAGCAATTTCTCCTGTTTTTCTGTCGCCAATTAGCCAGGAATTTGCATAACCTCCGTTGTTGTCCTCCATTATTGTTTTAACCCATTCATCTATGGAATTAGCATACTGAATTGCCTTCCTTGACCTCACAAATTCAGGAGTTCCATTGGGATTGAATCCCTTAAAGCCTACAATTGTTGTCTCTGTAACCATAAGTCCAGAAGAAGAGATATACCAGTCAGAGCCACTGTGGATGAATCCTGGATATGATTGCATCAAGATTCTATTCCCTTTTTCAGGTTTTAGATCTATAAAAACATTGAAAAATCTTCCAGTAATATAATCAATCCATGTGTTGTGAGCCATTACTATAACTCCATCCTTTGTAGCATCTCCTGTGGCGATGAAAGCAGAGCAGTGGGAAGGAGCTCCTTTCTTCTTTGGCTCAATATAAGGAATGTAATACCATGCTGTTTCCATCCAGCTGTTAAGGGCAAGAATGTCTTCAAGATCCAGGCCCTTTACTCCTATTGCCTTTGCTCCTT
>JBBIMS010000059.1:0-5727 GCA_037444285.1 Candidatus Aminicenantota bacterium
AGAAGTTCCTCCTTTTCCGAAACAGGTCCCTTTACAACAAGTTTCAGTTCAAGTAAAGCTGTGTTTTGAATAAGATTCTTAACTCTTTCAGGGTTGTCAACCCCTGGAAGTTGAACAAGAATTCTATCTGCACCATGTTTTTGAATTACAGGCTCTGCTACTCCAAGTTCGTCAACTCTTCCCCTTATTGTCTCTATTGCCTGATTTACTGCCATTTCCCTTAAATAAACCGCAACATTTGGCTTCAAAGTAAGCCTTACCCTATCCCCGGTCATTGAGTAATCCCATTCAAACTGGTCTATGGCATCTTTGACTGCACTCTCTTGAGATAGATCTAATCCCTCAATAGTTATTGTTTTTGGGTCCTCTCCCCTTGTTATTCTAGAAAATTTTATCATTTTCTCTTTAAAAAGGTCCTGCAATCTGAGAACTACATGGTCAGCTTCCATTTTTAATGCGTCATCTGTGACTACCTGAAGTAATAGATGCATTCCTCCTCTAAGATCGAGTCCAAGCCTTATCTTTTCCTTGGGAGGATAGGCTAAGTATATTGCACCTATTACAACAATCAAGGTGAGGATCCACTTCCATGTATCCTTACCCATATCATTCCTCCTTGCCAATCATTGCTGCCACTGAACCTTTTGTTATTTCTACTTTAACATTTGGAGCAATCTTTATTTCTATCCTATCCTCTTTAACTCCTGTGACAACTCCATATATTCCACCCGCTGTAATAATCTTATCTCCTGGCTTCAAACTCTCGACCATCCTTTGATGTTGTTTCTGCCTCTTCCTTGCAGGAAGAATAACTATTAGATAAAAAACTGCAAAAATAAGAATGAAGGGGATTAACATTCCAAGAAGGCTCTGCTGCCCCTGACCAGCACCTTGCGCATATAAATTTGATATCATTTTTCTATCTCCTTCAGTCCATTAAGGACTTCCTTTTTTAAATTTTCAAAACTGTCAAATAAAATACTTTGCCTTATTTTTTGCATTATGTCAAGATAAAAATAAAGATTGTGAATTGTATTGAGAATAAAGGAGTTTAACTCATCTGCTTTAAAGAGATGTCTGAGGTATGCTCGTGAGAAATTTCTGCATGTGTAACACTGGCAATCAGGATCAATTGGCTCTGGATCCTCGGAATAACGAGCTTGCTTTATAAGAACTTTCCCTTTGTATGTGAAAAGTGTTCCTGTTCTTGCATTCCTTGTGGGAAGGACACAATCAAACAAATCAACTCCCATTTCAACTGCTGAGAATATATCCTCAGGGGTTCCGGAACCCATTAAATATCTTGGAAATTTATCAGGAATTGAGGAAGTAAGGTAATCTATTACTTCAATGGAATCTTCTTTTGGCTCTCCTACAAACAAACCTCCAAGAGCATAACCTGAAAAATCAAGCTTCATAAGTTCCTCAAGGCATTTCAGCCTAAAATCTCTTTCAGTACCTCCTTGAATTATTCCAAAAATTCCACTTTTTTGATTCTCTACTTCTTTCCATACTTTCATTGATCTTTCAGCCCATTTTATCGTTAAATCAACCCCTTTTTTTACTGCCTCCTTTGGAGCAGGATAAGGAATTAGACAATCGAGAACCATGATTATATCAGAACCCAGTTTTAACTGGATAGCCACAACATCTTCAGGACTTAGAAGGAACTTCCTTCCATCGGTATGGGATGAAAATCTAACACCACTTTCATCTATCTTTCTAAGAGCAGATAAGCTGTAGGTCTGGAATCCTCCGCTATCAGTCATTATTGCCCTCTTCCAGGATATGAAATTATGAAGCCCGCCCATTCTCTCTATGGTCTCTATTCCTGGACGGACAAAAAGATGATAGACATTGCTAACTATGATCTCTACATTTAATTCTTCAAGTTCCTTATGAATAATTGCCTTTACAGCACCTTGAGACGCAACAGGAGCGAATGCAGGTGTGTGAACCTCTCCATGGGGCGTTTTTATAACACCAACTCTTGCCCTTGAGTTTTTGTCTTTTTTAAGGACATTAAAAGAAAATTTATCCTCCAACTTGTGAATTTCCTCCTTTTCACGAGGTAAATCTTATGTAAACTATATCTCCATCCTTTACTACATAATCTTTCCCTTCGATTCTAATCAGTCCATGTTCCTTTGCATCTTTTAAAGAACCTATTCTCATGAGCTCCTCAAAAGAAATAACTTCAGCTCTTATGAAACCTTTTTCCATGTCTGTGTGAATTGTCCCAGCTGCTTTTATAGCTTTTGTCCCTGAAGGAATTAACCAGCTTCTGATCTCATCCTTCCCGATCGTGTAAAAAATTACCATCTCCATACAATCAATTATTGAATTTTCTATCCTCTCTTTGGCAAAATCTTTCAACCCCCACTCCTTCATGAACTCTTCCCTGCTCTCAAAATCCAGTTGAGAAATTTCAAGTTCGAGTTTACCTGAGAAGATAACTGTCAAAAAACCTTTTCTTTTTATTTTCAAATTTTCATCGTATATTTTCTTAGTTTCATTCTCACTAACATTTATGGCATAAAGGACTGGTTTGAAGGAAAGAAATGCAAATCCCCTTATAAACTTTATCTCCTCAGATGTTAGAGGAAATTCCCTCACAGGTTTTCCAGCCTCAACTTCATTTTTAATCTTCACCAGAAGCTCATGCTCCCTTTCCTTTTCAGGACTTTTCATCTTTTTTAAATCTTTTTCAAGATTCTGGATAGAGCTCTCAAGAACTGAAAGGTCTGAAATCCTTAACTCTTCTTCAAACATATTTATTATTTTAAAGGGATCATCACCATTGAAATTCTTTACTACATAAATAATCAAATCTGCAATTTTTAGAGAATCTAAGTACTGAGAAAGTGATTTCCCTCCTTCAGGAATAGGAGGTAAGTCATGATATTCAAATCTGATTTTTGTGATTTTTTTTTCGGGATAAAGGCTGTGGAGGGAGAGTATTCTTTTATCCTCAACTTCAGAGATCCATGAAGTCGAACCCTCTTCAGCAGAGGTAAGTATTCTAAAAAGTGTTGATTTCCCAGATCCTTGAACTCCGGCTATAAAAATTTTCATCTTAACCCTAAAAATTCAACTATACCTTTTGCAGATCTCGACATAGCTCCTTCATCACCAAGAGTGTCTTTTATCCTCTTAAACTCATTTTTTATCCTTTCCCTTTCTTTTTCCGAAAATAGCAAAAATTGAATTTTTTCCACAACATTATTCTTATTGAAATTTGATTGTAAAAGTTCTGGTATTATTTCTCTTCCAGCCATAATATTAACAATACTTGCATATTTGACTTTTACAAGGACTTTGGCAATTAAATAACTCAATTTTGAGAGTTTATAAAAAGCAACAAATGGAACACCCAGGAGAAGGAGCTCCAGGTTTGAAGTTCCACAGGATGCAAGAGCTATGTCAGAGCATGCCATCATTCGATATCTTTCATTCCCGACCAATTCAATCTCAAAATCTTTTAAATATTCTCTTATTAAATCATAAGAAATTCCAGGAGCCTTTATCAGAAAAGCTTTAAAATCAATGCTCTTTCTAAGCTCTTTCAATGAATCAACTAAAATCGGTAGATGATTCCTTATCTCTGTTTTCCTCGAACCAGGAAGGATTGAAATTACTGGCTTTGAATTGTCTATTCCCAGACTTCTTCTTAACTCCTCCCTTTCAGCATCAACTTTAACTCTATCTAGAAGGGGGTGTCCTACAAAAATGTGAGGGACACCTGCCCTTTCATAAATTTCCTTTTCAAAGGGGAAAATTATCAAAAGCAATGAAACATACTTTTTTATTTTCTTTATCCTTCCTTTTCTCCATGCCCACACAGTGGGGCTTATGAAATAAATCACAGGAATGCCAGTTCTCTTAAGCTCCTTTGCAACTCTTAAATTAAAATCAGGTGAATCGATTAAAATTGCACATGCTGGTTTTCTCCTCTTTGTCTCAATAACAATTTCCCTTTTAATCCTTGACAATCTTAAGAGGTGGGGTATAGCTTCCAATATACCTATTATTGAGATCTGCTCTATATGGAAAATTAACTCCACCCCCTCTTTAGCCATCTCTTCACCACCGATACCAAAAAATCTCAGATCTGGAACGATCTTTTTTATCTCTCTTATTAACTCTGCTCCATAAGACTCGCCAGAACTCTCTCCTGTTATAACAAGAATTTCTCTCATTTCGGTTTAAAATATTCGTAAGACGGAATTATCTCACATTTTCTTCCGTAATAAAAGAACCATTTGTTGTATGTTTCTCCTCCACAATAAATCTTAAAGGATTTTTCAGGAGAAGAGCTTACAACTCCAATTATCTGAATGGGCTGTGGGTACTTACTTATTAATTTTTTGGGAATTATAACAATTTTTTGAATTCCTCCCCTTTCTGTTCCAGGCGCAATCTGCAGCGAAGGAACTATTATATCCCATTCCCCACTCTCGGAAATTGGGTCTTTGTAAAGTTTTCTTATACATTTTTTCTCAACAAGCTCCTCAAGTTTTGAAGGAAATCTCCCTGGGTTCTTCATCTGATATATTCTTATTGCTTCCACATACTGGTTTCCTCGAAAAATAAGCTCTTTTTCCATCTCTCTTCTTATAGCTGTTCTCCAGGGGATGTATGAAATCAAAAGAAAAATCTCCATTACTGAGAGGGAAATCAGGAGTATAAGAAGCGTTAACCCCTTTGAGTTTATATATTTATTTTTCATTTTAAAAAGCTTAATTGTTTACTTACCAGGATGAGTAAGGTGTTCCTTCTGATGATATCTTGTCAGAGCCACTCTTCACATCAATTATTCCCCTTTCCTCTTCCAAAAGAAATTCATTCTCCTTTGGCTCTTCTCTTATCAGGACCCATGTTTCCCGAGATCTGGTTATAGGATCTTCAGGAATGATTCTCAAATATCCCTCATCAACGAGCTCCTGTAAAGATTTAGGATATCTCTTTTTGTCAACATAAAACTGATCAATGACTCTTCTAAGCTGATACAAGTTTTCTTTGAGGACAACTTCCCTCGCCCTTTTGGTAGTCCCTTTAAACTGGGGTAGAGCAATAGAAGCAACAATACCGATAAGAGCCATAACAACAAGGAGCTCAATTAGAGTGAATCCCTTAAAAGCTTTGCTAAATCCTTTTTTCATTCTTAATATTTTACCATGTTTTATATTTTGTTCCATCAAGGGCTGTATCCTCACTCTTGGTGTAAACATCCCAGACATTCTTCCCTCCCCATACTGTGGATTCAGGAGGATCCTGATAAGCTCTTAATCCCCAATCTGTTGAATTTGTCATTGGATCTAAAGGAATCTTTCTCAAGAATTTCACTTTCTTACCTTTTTCTCCTATAAGCTCCACACCCTCTACAAGAACCTTTAAGTTGGGAGGATAACCTTCTGTATCAGGCTCGACCTTTATCTTTCCCTGATCTGCAAGTCTTTTATACTCGTCAATTGCTTCCCTTATTGTCCTGAGAGCTTCCCTCAGCTCAATCTCCTTTTCCCTTTTTACAGCAACCTTCCCCATGGGGTAGACAGCAGCAAGGAGAATGGCTAAAATTGCAAGGGTAACAAGCAATTCAACAAGAGTAAGTCCCTTATTCCCCATTAACAAATTCATAATTTGGAAAAGGGCGAATAACTTCTTCTTTTTTTATCTTGATTTCCCCTGCTGTAAGACCTCTGGGGTTTCTGGGGGGGTGATGGTTGA
>JBBIMS010000059.1:5766-8244 GCA_037444285.1 Candidatus Aminicenantota bacterium
ACTCATCAATATCAATAACCTTTACTTCAAGTTCCTGTCCTTCTTTAACCACATCCCTTACATTTCTAATTCTGTAATTTGCAATCTCCGATATGTGAAGAAGTCCAACTACATTCGGTCTTATTTCAAGGAATGCTCCATAATCTTCAATTCTCTTAACTTTACCTGTGTATATCTTTCCGACCTCAACTTCCTCAACCATTATAATATCTTTTATTAACTTCATCGCTTCCTCAAGGGATTTTGGATCAGGTGCAGCAACTGTAACTTTCCCATCATTCTCAACATTGATTTTCACCCCTGTTTTTTCTATTATTCCTTTTATTGTCTTTCCAGCTGGACCTATTAAATCCTTTATCTTATCAGGGTTTATCTCAATAATACCAATCCTTGGAGCATAGGGAGAAATTTCCTTCCTCGGTTCGGATATAACTTCAAGCATTTTATCCAGGACCTGAAGCCTTGCTTCCTTCGCTTGCATTAAAGCAGATTCAATTATATCAAATGTAACATTTTTCACCTTTATATCCATTTGAAGGGCGGTAATTCCATTTCTTGTCCCTGCAACTTTGAAATCCATATCTCCGTAATGATCTTCAAGCCCTGCAATATCTGTAAGTGTAACCCAGTTTCCATTTTCAATAATCAAGCCCATTGCAATACCAGCTACAATCATTTTGAGTGGAACCCCTGCATCCATAAGAGCAAGAGTTGCTCCACAAACTGTTTCCATTGATGATGAACCATTTGATTCAAGGATATCGGAGACAATTCTTATTGTATATGGAAAAACATCTTCATCAGGAATTGCTGGAACAAGAGCTCTTTCAGCAAGGGCTCCATGCCCTATTTCCCTTCTCCCTGGCGCCCTCAAAAATGAGACCTCTCCAACACAGAAAGGAGGAAAGTTGTAGTGAACCATAAATCTTTTCACTGCATTCTCATCTTCCAATATGTCAAGCCTCTGGACATCTTCGAAAGTTCCAAGGGTTGCAGTTACAAGTGCCTGAGTTTCTCCCCTTGTAAAAAGGGAGGAACCATGAGTTCTTGGTAAATGTCCAACTTTTATCGAAATTGGTCTTATATCCTTAAAGCCTCTTCCATCAGGTCTTCTTTTGTTAATTAACACATCCTCCCTAAAGATTCTCTTCTTCAATTCATTAAAGTATCTTTCTACCTCTCTCCTTCTTTCCTTTTCCTCCTCAGGGACTTCAGATAAGAGTTCCTTTAGAATTTCATTTATATTCTTTTCCCTTTCCTTTTTTTGAGGAGTTCTTACAGCTAAAAGGAGCCTCTCTCCAATTCTGTTCCTCAACTCAGCCAGTTTATCCTCATCAAAAGTTAATGGCGTAAAAGGTCTTTTGGTAGGATTTACCCTCCTCCAAAGTTCCTTCTCAATCTCTATTATTTGCTTTATATATGGATGGGCAAATTTGATCACATCAACTATTGTTTTTTCCACTGCTCCAGCTTCTATCATAACGACCCCCTCCTCTGTTCCTGCAACAACCAGATTGAGAATACTCGATTTGAGCTCTTCAATTGTTGGATTCAACTTGAACTCACCATTTATAATCCCAACTTTTACAGCGGCAACAGGACTTTCAAAAGGAATTTCTGAAACAAGAAGAGCTGTGGAAGCACCAATTATTCCAAGAGTGTCGGGTTCATTCTCAAGATCAGCAGAAAGAAGAAGAGCCACTATCTGGGTTTCGTAATTATATCCCGGCTTAAATAGGGGTCTTATGGGTCTATCAATAAGTCTGCTGACAAGGATTTCCCTCTCGGATGGCTTTCCTTCCCTTTTGAAAAAACCACCTGGAATCTTTCCCGCAGCATAGGTATTTTCCCTGTAGTCTACTATAAGTGGAAGAAAATCTGCTTCTTCATTAGGCTCTTCCTTTGAGGTAGCTGTAACAAGCATGACAGTCTCGCCATAACGAACAAGGGCAGAGCCATTCGCCTGCTTAGCAACTGAGCCAACCTCTATGGAGAGTTTTCTTCCCCCCAATTCCATCTCTACTATTTCTGGCACAATTCCCTCCTTAAGGGTCTCAACCCTTAATTCCAAGTTCTTTTACAAGGGAAGCAAACCTTTTTGGATCTTCCCTTTTTAAATATTCCATCAATCTCTTCCTTCTTCCAACCAACTTTAGCAAACCCATTTTTGTATGATAATCCTTTCTGTGAATCTTAAGATGCTCTGTAAGATGATTTATCCTCTTGGTAAGAAGCGCAATCTGAACATCTGCAGAACCAGTATCCTTTGAGTGAATTCCAAATTTTTCTATTAAACTTTGCTTACTTTCTTTTTCTAAGTCCACTTTTCCTCCTTCAAATTTTTCATCTGCAAGAATGTATATTAACACAAAAGGTTAAAGAAGTAAAGAAGTCGAATCGCTTCCTAATTCTCTATAATTTTTCTCCGGAAGGTAATGAATATTTCATATGTGTCTCTATGGCAGTAAGGCAATTTGA
>JBBIMS010000060.1:0-8234 GCA_037444285.1 Candidatus Aminicenantota bacterium
AAGGAGATAAAGAATTCAAAAGTTGCTCTGGCAAGAAAGATTGATGATACAAGAAGGGAAATAGATGCCCTGAAGAAAAAGCTTCAATCTATAATTCCTTCAAGACCCCTTGAGGCAAGGAAGGCTATAGTTTCTATTGAGGCTGAAAAGGAAGGAGATTTAAAATTAAATCTCTCCTACACAGTAAGAGGACCGAACTGGTCTCCCATATACAATTTGAGAGCACTACCTGATGAAGGAAAAATTGAATTCTCCCTCTTTTCAAAGGTCACCCAGAAGAGTGGTGAAGACTGGAAAAATGTTAAGGTCTCCCTTTCCACATCATCTCCAGCCCTTGAGACATCTCCACCTCCCTTAAAACCATGGATTCTGGACATATATGTTCCGAGACCTGTTGCTAAAGCTTTAAGGGAGGAAAAAGTTGCGATGGCACCAGTGAAGGAAGAAGCAGAGGTTCCTTTAGGCTTTGCTGAAGCAGAAATTTCAGAAACAGGACTCCATTTGAATTTTGAAATTCCGAGAAGAGTCTCAATACCATCTGATGGTTCACCCCATAAATTCCCAATTGATTTTAGCAAACTACCATCGAAATTTGACTATATAGCTGTTCCAAAGCATGTAGAATCTGCTTTCTTAAGAGGGAAAATCAAAAATACTCTTCCATATCCAATAATCTCAGGAAATGCGGATGTTTTCATCTCCAATGAATTTGTAGGTTCTACAAATCTTCCCTTCACTTCAAAAGACGAGGAATTTTCCTTGTTTTTCGGAAGGGACGAGCAGATAAAGGTAAAATATGAGCTTTTCAAAAAAGAGAGGGGGAAAGCTGGTTTGCTTGGTGGAAGAGAGAGGATAAAATTTGCATACAGAATTACAATTCAGAATCTAAGAAAGAATGAGATAGAAATTGAAGTTATTGATCAGATCCCAATCTCCCAAAATACCCAGATTGAAGTAAAGGATGTAAATTTAAATCCACAACCTAGTCAAAAAGACGAGAAAGGAATTTTGAGCTGGATTCTTCAGATCCCACCTCAGGCAAAAAAAGAGATAACATTGGAATTCACAATCGAGTTTCCAAAAGATGCGAATATAAGGGGATTGTAGGGAATATATTTTCTCCGTTATCCAATTTACATTTGTTTATAAAAAATTAAATATTGACAAACCTTTTAGAAAATAGTTAAAATTAGAAATGATTAAAAAAAGGATTCTTGATATGATAGGGAATACGCCTATTTTGGAGTTAAAAAATTTAAATTCAAATTCTGATGTGAGGATATTTGCAAAGCTTGAGTTTTTTAATCTTACTGGCTCCCTTAAGGACAGAATGGTTAAAAGAATAATCGAAAAAGCTGAAGAGAGGGGGGAGCTTAGAAAGGGTATGACAATAGTTGAGGCAAGTAGCGGGAATGCCGGAATCTCCCTTTGTGCAATTGGAGGTGCAAAGGGTTATAAAGTGAGGATTTATATGCCTGAGACAAAAACAATTGAGAGGAGGAAAATTATAAAGGCTCTGGGAGGTGAGCTTATTCTAACCTCAGGAGATAATCCCCATAGCCACATAGAAGCTGCTGAGGAAATTGTGAGAAAGGAACCTGAGAATTATTTTTATTTAAACCAGAATGGGAATGAAGAGAATATCTGGGCTCATTATTACGGGACAGGGGAAGAAATTTTGAAAGAACTAAATGAAAAAATTGATTATTTTGTTGCAGGTCTTGGGACAGGAGGGACATTGATGGGGGCTGGAATGAGATTAAAGGAGAAATTTAAGGATTTAAAAGTTATAGCAGTTGAGCCGGAAAAACCAATCAGTAAAATAGAGGGATTACTCCACAGGGATGGTTCGTACACACCTCCAATCCTCAGGGAGGAAATAATAGATGAAACAATTCGTGTAAAGGATGAGGATGCAATAGATTGTGCAAAGAGATTATGGACTAAAGAGGGAATTTTTGCTGGCATCAGTTCTGGAGCTGTTCTTTATGCTTCCCTTAAAATCGCAGAGAGTCTGAAAAAGGGAGTTATAGTTTCGATATTTGCTGATAGTGGGGATCGTTATCTTTCAACTATTCAGTGAAACTAAAGTCTAATTTGAGCGTTTTATAATATAAGGAGGTTTTGATGTCAGCTAAAAAAAGGATTTTACTCCTATTATTATTTCTTTTCCCCTTCATACTTTTTGGACAAGAAAAGAAAATTGAGCTTTCCCTTGAAGATTGTATACTAAGGGCTCTGAAATCTAATCTTGATGTGACTGTTCAACTCTACAGTCCAAAAATCGCCGAGACCTCAATTCTTCAGGCTCAATCTGCCTTTGCTCCTGTTTTCTCCATAAACTCCAACTGGAATGAGAATAACAGGAAATCATACACAATCCTTGACGGTGCTCAAATATTGAATAGTGACTTTGCAAGTGTGAGCCTTTCTCTCCAGAAAAAATTTGAACCAGGAACTGTAGTAACATTAAATTTTGGCACAAACCGTTCCTACTCCAACAGCTCCTTCTATACCTATAATCCAAGCTACAATTCCCAGTATAGATTGGATATAAAGCAGCCCCTTTTAAAAGGATTTGGAGCAAAAATTAATAATTACCAGATAAATGTTGCTTCCAATAACCATCAGATCAGTCTGAATCAATTGAAGTCAAATTTAATAAATCTTGTATACAATGTTGAACAGGCTTACTGGAATCTTATATTTGCCATGGAAGACCTGAAGGTTAAAAAACAATCTTTAGAACTTGCCAGGGATCTTCTTGAGAAGAACAGGCTTCAGGTAAAGGTCGGGACCCTGCCTCCAATGGATGTTCTTGCAGCTGAAGCAGAGGTTGCCTCAAGGGAAGGAGATGTTATAGTTGCTGAAGCGAATGTAAAGAATGCAGAGGACAATTTAAAACGGATTCTCAATTTTGAACAGAGGGAATGGGATAAGGAGCTGTTTCCTGTTTCAAAGCCTGAGTATGAGAAGAGGGAATTTAAAATTGATGAACTAATAAATATTGCTCTTTCAAACAGAGCTGAGTTGAAACAGGCAGAACTTGATCTAATTAATAAGGAGCTTGGAATAAGCTATGCAAAGAATCAACTCCTCCCTTCAGTTGACATTGTTGGAACATTTTACAGCACAGGAGTCTCAGGAGATATACCCATCTATGACAGCACTGATCCCTTTAACAGGAGAATCATAGGGAAAATAAAAGGCTCGACAGTAGACTCTCTTGATGAGGCTTTAAAGAACAGATATAAGAATTATGCTGTGGGACTGACAATTTCATACCCCCTCTTTAACTCAGCAGAGAGAGCAAATTATGCAAGGGCTCAGCTGGAAGCTGAACAAGCATCTTTACAGTTAAAGAATCTTCAGCAACAGGTTATAGTGGAGGTCAGAGCTGCAGTGAGGGAAGTGGAAACAGCATCCAAGAGAGTTGAAGCCGCAAGAGTTGCAAGGGAGCTTGCTGAGAAGAAACTTCAGGCTGAGGAGAAGAAACTTGCTGTTGGACTTTCCACCAACTATCAGGTTCTCCAGTTCCAGAGAGATCTTGCAACAGCCCAGACCGCAGAACTGAGGGCAATAATAGATTACAAACTTTCCCTATCAAAACTTGAAAGAGCCCTTGGAAGGACACTTGAAAGTCATGGAATAAAATTCGAAGAATTTTCCCAGAGATAAATTAGAATTCAAAATCAATTTTACATATTATTGATTTTCTGGTAGAATCTTTTTGATGAAAAGTATTTACTATTGGATTTTTTTAATAGGAGCCATTTTATGGCTCTCAGCAATAATAGGCTATCCTTTCCTTCTTAAAACTCATAGTCCTATTGCGCCTTTCATTCATCTTTCCTTTTCCTTTGTTTGCCATCAGAAGGAGGAAAGATGTTTTTCAATAAATGATGTTCCATTACCAGTCTGTTCAAGATGCACAGGGATATACACAGGATTCTTAACAGGAGTTATATTATTCCCGATTTTGAGGAAAAACCTTCCTTTAAGATGGTTTTACCTCCCCTTGAGCGCCTTCCCCATTGGATTGGAAATCATGGCTGAAAAGATAGGAATATGGAACCAGAACTGGGGCAGATTTTTCTCTTCCATACTTTTTGGTTTTTTCCTTTCCTATATTTCCCTTTGGAGCTTGAGGGAAAATTGAATAAATCAAAATTTTAGGAGGGTCAGATGGAAGAAAGACCAGATATTTTAAAGGCTTCTCTGATTGCCGGTGCAGTAGCTGGGGTTCTCTCCGGTCTTCCCTTAATAGGAATAGTGAATTTATGCTGTTGTCTATGGATAATTCTGGGAGGGATTCTCTCTTCCTACATTCTTACTTCTGGTTTTCCCCACCCTGTAAAGAGTGGAGATCATGCAATTTCAGGACTTCTTACAGGTATTTTTGCTGCGATTATTTCTTTGGTAATTAGCATTCCATTCATAGCTGTATCCTCAAAATTAACGGAAAGAATATTTGAATATATATTTAGAGCCTATGGAGAAGGTATTCCACCTGCTCTTGAGGAAGCATTGAGAGGAAAAGGTTTTTCTGTTGATCTTATTCCTTTCTATATTGCAGGTCTTATTTTGAACATGGTTGTTTACGGTTTATTTGGGGTGATTGGAGGTTTGATAGGAGGAGCTCTTTTTAAGAAGCAAATTCCTCCTCAACAAACCCAATAGTTGCTTATGCTGATAAAAAAGAACACCGTCTTTCCCAAAACAAGGGTCATTGTAAACCCTGAATCTTCAAAGGGAGAGACAAGGAAAAGATGGTCCCAGATTAAAGAGGCATTGAAGTCATTTATAAGGGAATTCAGATTTGAATTCACAGAGAAACCTCTTCAGGCAACAGAGATAACAAGGGAATCCATCAAAGAAGGTTACGAATTTATAGTTGGTGTGGGAGGAGATGGAACTATAAATGAAATAGCCAACGGATTCTTCGAAAATGAAAACATTATGAATCAGGATGCCACAATGGGGATTATTCCATCTGGAACTGGAAACGATTTTGTAAAGTCTTTAAAAATTCCTAAAAAGATTAAAGAAGCTATAAAATACCTGAAAGAGGGGAATGTTTTGAAGATCGATGTGGGAAAAGTAAAATTTATAGACCACAATGGTCTTGAGACAACGAGATTTTTCCTGAATGTTGCTGATTTTGGGATCGGAGGAGAGGTGGTAAGAAGGGTCAACAAAAAGGAACTCTCCAAGAGGGGTAAATGGGCATACTGGAAAGCCCTTTTTGAATCGGCTGTTAAATTCAGAGGTTGCAGAGTTAAAGTTTTTGTAGGTGAGAAAGAAATTACAAAGAATTTCTTCATAGGTGCAATTGCGAATGGAAGAATTTTTGGTGGTAATATGCTAATTGCTCCCAATGCATCCCTCGAAGATGGTTTTTTCGATATTGTCCTTGTTGAAAACATCTCTTTTATGGAACTATTAAAGAACGGGATAAGATTGATAAGAGGGACTCATTTGACTCATCCAAAGGTTCAGTTTTTCAGGGAAAAGGTGATAAAGGCTTTCCCTGAGGAGGAAAATGTTCTTATTGAACTGGATGGTGAGCAACCAGGCTACTTGCCTGCAGTTTTTGAGACAGTTCCAGCAATTTTAAAGGTTAAAGGAGCTATTTAGGAAATTCACTTGCTCCTTATCACATGAACCTTACCTTTATATGTTCCCGGTTGCGGAGGAACATCTGAAATAACGACTTCTCCATTTATACTTTCATATTTGTAAATGATTTTATTTTTAATAGGCTCTTTTTTATAAATTGAAAGAACCTTCCTAACATAATTCTGAGTTTCTTTGTAAGGAGGTATTCCATTGTATTTTTCAACTGCTTCAGGTCCAGCATTGTATGCTGCGAGAGCCTTCCTTAAATCCCCATATCTATCCAACATTTCTCTTAGATACCTTATCCCTCCTTCAATGTTAGATTCCACATCAAAGGGATTCCTAACACCAAGGTCGTTTGCTGTGGCAGGATGCAACTGCATAAGCCCCATGGCTCCCTTCTTTGAAATTGCTAAATGATTGTAGTCTGACTCGACCTGAATAACTGCATGAACGAGGTCTTTATCTATTCCATATTTGTTAGCATAGATGTCAATAATGGAATCAAAATCGTTCTTCCTGGGAAAAGGTTTTGATATTTTAGTTTTCTTGGGAATCTCCTTTTTTGGTTTATTCATGATTATTATATTGCCATTTTCGTCCTTTGAAATTATTATTTCAGATTGAATGGGAAGAGTTAGAACAGATAAAAGGAGGACAAAACTCAAGACCTTCATTTGAGTTTGACCTTTATTAATTCTAAACCCTTCTCTAAAGCTAAATCAAGAAGTTCAGGCTTGTTACCCCCTGCCTCTGCAAAATCAGGTCTTCCCCCTCCGCCTCCACCAACAATCTTTGCAATCTCCTTAATAAGATTTCCCGCGTGAATTTTTTCAGGGAGATCTGATGTTACTGATGCGAGAAGGTATGCTCTCCCCTTCTGCCTGCTTCCCAGGAGGACAACCCCTCTACCAATTCCATCCTTTATCATATCTGAAATCTCCCTTATAATTTCCTTCTCCACCTCATCCTCAACTCTCTTAACCACAATTTTAAAATCATTAACAACCTCTGCATTCTCTATCCACTCCTTTATTTTGTTGCGAAAACCCATCCTCTTAATCCTTCCAAGTTCCCTCTCCTTTTCCTTGAGAAGATTCTTAAGGTGGGAGACCTCCTTCAAAATATCATCTTTGCTAACTTTTAGCTCCTCTGTTAGATTTTCTAAAATTCTGCTCTCATTCCTCCAGTAATCAACAACTGCTAATCCTGTTATTGCCTCAATTCTCCTGACACCAGCTGAGATTGAGCTTTCTGAAATTATTCTGAAAGCCCCAATTTCTCCAGTTCTTCTGACATGGGTGCCACCACAAAGTTCCTTTGAAACATCTCCAACTTTCAAAATTCTAACAGTTTCTCCGTATTTCTCTTCAAATATTGCAATTGCTCCCTCTTTTACTGCAGTATCGTAATCTTTAAATTCTGAGCCGACGGGGAAATTCTCCAAAATCCATTCATTTACAATCTCCTCAATCCTTTTAATCTCTTCAGGATGAAGGGGTGAGAAATGGGTGAAATCAAACCTGAGTTTTTCAGGAGAGACAAGGGAACCTGATTGCTTGACATGGGGACCAAGAACATCCCTCAAGGCTCTGTGGAGGAGATGGGTAGCAGTGTGATTTCTCTGTGTTGCCCTTCTCATTTTTTCATCAACCTTTGCAGAAACTTCTTCTCTAACCGAAATAGAACCTTTTTCCATTTTTACATGATGGACAATGATATTATCAAGAACTCTCTTTGTGTCCCTAACAATCCCTAAGGAATCTTTCCCTTCAATTATCCCTCTATCTCCTACCTGTCCTCCCCCCTCTCCGTAAAAGGGAGTTATATCAAGGACAATTTCTCCCTCTTCACCTTCTTTCAAGCAATCAACCATCTCAGAATCTTTGAATATTGCGATAACCTTTGAGGTAGAGCTTAGTGTATCATAACCTACAAATTCAGATTTCATATGAGAAATACTCTTATATTTAACTTTTTCGTTTGCTTCCCCACCTTTCCAGGATTCCCTTCCCTTCTCCCTCTGTTTGAGCATTTCCCTTTCAAAACCAGAAATATCTATCTCAACACCCTTTTCTTGAGAAATCTCCATAGCAAGGTCAAGGGGAAATCCGAATGTATAGTAAAGTTTGAAGATTTTTTCTCCTTTTATTAGCTTAGAACCATTTTCCAGTGCTTCCTCAATCGCATCCTCGAGATATTGAATTGAAGCTGAAAGAGTCTGGGAGAATCTCTCCTCTTCAAAATAACAAAGTCTTGAAATATTTTCCTTTGAATGGCTCAACTCAGGGTAAAAATCCTTCACAATGTTTACAACTATTGGAACCCCCCTGTATAAGAAGGGCTTTTCAACTCCAAGTTTCTTCCCATATCTGAAAGCTCTTCTTATAATTCTTCTCAGAACATAACCCCGGCCTTCATTGGAGGGTAAGGCACCATCAGCGATAGCAAAGGTTAAGGCGCGAATATGGTCGGCAATGACCCGGTGGGCTACACCACCATCCGGCCCAGGGTATGTCACGCCGGTAAGCTCATTGATTTCGCCAATAATGGGACGAAACAGATCCGTATCATAATTGGAAGGCAGTCCCTGTAAAACAGCCACCATCCTCTCG
>JBBIMS010000061.1:0-8215 GCA_037444285.1 Candidatus Aminicenantota bacterium
AGGATGATGGGAACCAACGGGATTTCTCAAAAGAGCTTTCTTTGCAAGGAGGGGGGCCATTTCAAAATTCCCTCCGATTCCAACACCAACTATTAGTGGTGGACAAGGATTTGAACTTGCCTTTTCCACTGTTTCAACAACAAAGTTCTCTATCCCCTCAGCTCCAGCTGCTGGGGCAAACATTCTTAAAGCGCTCATATTTTCAGCTCCTCCACCCTTTGCAAGGAAATAAATTTTCACCTTATCCCCTGGAACAAGTTCCCAGTGGATGAATGCAGGAGCATTGTTCCCTGTGTTCCTTCTTCTTATGGGATCCTCAACAATTGAACTTCTTAAATATCCCTCCTTGTAACCTTCAATCATTCCCTGCTCAATAGCATCCCTTATCCCTTTAAATCCATCATAGCGAAACCTTACCTCTTCACCAATCTCAACAAAAAATACTGCAACTCCTGTGTCCTGACATAAAGCAAGAGACTCCTCCCTTGCAATTCTTGCATTATTTAAAATCTGATTGAAGACTTCCCTTCCGGCCTCTGACTCTTCCTTTTTCGATGCCTCCTCAATAATCCTAAGGACATCTTCCCTTAAAATGAAGTTGGCTTCCTGCACTGTTTCTTTAATTTTTTCCTTTACATCCTTTAAGCTAATTTCTCTCATTTTATAAATCCTCCTATAATAAATTAAGGGCAAGGAGTTTGACTTCTGTCATCTCCTCCATTGCCCATTTTATTCCTTCTCTTCCAAAACCCGACTCTTTAACACCTCCATAGGGCATATGGTCAACTCGGAAGGTTGGAACATCATTTATAACAACCCCACCAACATCAAGCTTCTCAAAGGCTTTGAATATCTTTTTAATGTCCTTTGTGAAAATACCAGCCTGAAGCCCGTAAACTGAATTATTCACCCCATCTATTGCCGAGTCAAAATCCCTGAATTTCTCCACAATTACAAGGGGAGCAAAGGCTTCAGCGCAAAAAATCTTCATTTCCGGCTTTGTGTTTGTTATTATTGTTGGCTCCATCAATCTTCCATCTATTTTCCCTCCTGTAAGGAAGATTGCTCCTCCTTTTTTTGCCTCTTCAAGCCAATCCCTTACCCTTTCCGCAGAGTCATCATCAATGAGGGGTCCTATATCAGTATCCTCTTCCATTGGATTTCCAACTTTCAACCTTTTTGTTCTCTCAAGAAACTTCTCCATGAAAATATCCCAGATTTCCTCATGAATCCATACCCTCTGGACAGATATGCATATTTGACCCGCATAAGAAAATGAACCGAATACAATTCTTTCAACAGCCCAATCAAGATCCAAATCTTTATCCACAATAACTCCTGCATTCCCTCCAAGTTCAAGAGTTACTTTCTTCTTCCATGCTTTCCTCTTTATCTCCCATCCCACTTCAGCACTTCCTGTAAAAGTAACTTTTTTGATTCTATTATCTTTGAAGAGATACTCTATTGAATCATGGGAGCTTGGAACAACTGAAATGGCTTCTTCAGGGTATCCTGAGTCAACAACAATTTCTCCTAGGATAATTGAAGGTGATGGAGTCTGGGTTGCTGGTCTTAAAATTATTGGATTCCCTACTGCAATTGCAGGAGCAACCTTGTGGGCAACAAGATTAAGGGGAAAATTGAAAGGTGTTATAGCAAGAACTGTTCCAACAGGAAATCTTCTTACCAAGCCAATTCTTTTATCAAGCCCCTTTCTCAGGTCAAGGTCCAGTATTTCTCCTCCAATTCTCTTCGCCTCTTCAGCCGCTATTTTAAAGGTAAAGACAGCTCTTTCAACCTCTGCCCTTGAATCCCTTATGGGCTTCCCAGCCTGAAGAACTATCCATTTCGCAATCTCTTCCTTCCTCTTCTCAATCTGGAGGGAGATTCTTTCAAGAATAGAAGCCCTTTCATAGGAAGGAAGAGATTTTGTCCTTTCAAAGGATTTATCCGCATAGGAAATCCCTTCTTCTATATCCTCCTTTTGAGCAAGGTAAACTCTTGAGCAAATCTCTCCCTCCCACGGACTTCTAATATCTTTAAATTTTTCTGATTTTCTCTTTTTTCCACCAACTATAAAGGGGAATTCCATTTTTAAACCTTTATTTCCATTCCCTCGTATGCTGCTCTTGTATTTGGATAAATACTTTTTGCCTTTTCTTCAATATCTTCAATTAATGAATCATTGTGGCCAGGGTCATGATGGAAGAGAATTAGACTCTTGGCTTCAACTTCCCTTGCTACTTCACAGGATCTAACATATGTACTATGCCCAAAACCTTTTGTGGAGTTGCTCTTTGAATTATATTCTTCAGGAGTATACTGGGCATCATGGATCAGAATATCGCAACCCTTCATAAAATTCTTGGTTTTCCTATCCAGTTTACCTTTCCATTCAACATCTGTAGCATAGACAATTTTTTTCCCATTGTATCTGAGAGAATATATAAGAATTCCATCTTCAGGATGGGCATCAGATCTCAGGGAAGATATTATAACCTTTCTATCCGAATGTTCAAAATCTCTTCTTTCTTCCAGACTGACCCTTCCTTTATAAATAATTAGGGATTCTCCACCGTCAAGGGCAAAAATCATCTTTGGAGATTTAATCTGACCCCAGGAAATCGGATATATTGGAGATTTGAAAGTATCAACCATGAATTTAAAGAAATCCGAAGGAAAATTGGGACCAGCAACATAAAAGTCAGTTGAAGGCTTTATCTGGCTTGTGAAAAATGGGTAGCCTATTATGTGGTCAAGGTGAAGATGGGAAAAAAGGAGAATTACTGGAAGGGAACTATTCTTAATCAGGGGAGGGATATTTACAATTCCAGTTCCGGCATCGAAAATAACAAATATGTGAGGAGTTTCAACAAGGACAGAAGCTGTATTACCACCGAATTTTAAAAAGATTTTAGAAGCAACAGGGTAGCTTCCTCTTACTCCTAAGAATTTAACCCTTAATTCCCCTGCCATGATAAAGCCTTTTTAGCAAGATTGCGTCTGTTTCAAGATTTGGACTCTCTATTACCACCATTCCTTCAACTCCAAAATCCTTCAGAACCTGTATCCATTCATCAAATTTAAAATCAGACTCCTGCAAATTAAGATGTTTTCTTTCTCCCTTTGAAGAATAATCTATTCCTGAAATATGTATGTGCATATTTTTCAGGGATTCCTTGCCAAGGGCTCTTTCAATTCTTCTAAGTATCTTTGAGAATTCCTCATAACTATTGTATTTTCCATTCTCCCTTGCATGAATATGGGCAAAGTCAACACAGGGAAGAACTCCATCAATCTCTTCACATATTTTCAATATCTCATCAAGGGAGCCAAACTGGGTGGGCTTCCCTGTTGTCTCAGGTCTTAGGGTTATCTTCTTCCTTTCCCTTTTAAGCTCATCGGAAATTTCTTTTATAGCATCCCTTATTACAGAATAAGCATCTTTTGAACTTCCGTAATAGCCAGGATGAAAAACAACAGACCTTGCTCCTGCCAGCTCTCCCATTCTGCAGGATACAATTATTCTCTCCATGCTCGCAATCTTCTTCTCCTTATCTTCAGAGTTTAAATTTATGAAATAAGGAGCGTGAACTGAAAGGGCAACTTTCTCCTCTTCTCCAACTTTCTTTATTGAGCGAGCCCCTTCTTCTCTAAGATGGACTCCCCTTACCCACTCTATCTCCATACAATCAAGATCCAATTCCCTTATCCTTCTTATTCCATCCTCTGTGGAGGTTCCCTTTGTGCTGATAGGAACGCCACCTGTTCCAAACAGAATTCCTTCATAAAAGGTACTGGACATTTCCTTCCTCAAGAAATTCTGATATTACTTTCATAGCACAGAGGTCTGAACACATGGAGCATGCCTTTGATTGGCTACCCCTCTTCATCCTTACTTCCCTGAATTTCTCAGGATCAAGGCTCAATCTCTCCTGTTCAGCCCAATCAAGCCTAAATCTTGCCTCAGACATTTTTCTGTCAAGCTCCTTAGCCCCCTTTATACCCTTTGCTAAATCTCCCGCATGGGCAGCAATTCTGAAGGCAATTAAACCTTCTTTTACATCTTCCAGATCAGGGAGCCCAATATGTTCAGTAGGTGTAACATAGCAAAGGAAATCAGCTCCCTCTGCACTTGCAATTGCTCCACCAATAGCAGCTGTTATATGGTCGTATCCTGCACCAATATCTGTTACGAGAGGACCAAGAACATAGAAAGGAGCATTATCGCATATCTTTTTCTGTAGCTTAATATTCATTGCAATTTCATTTATTGGGATGTGTCCTGGTCCTTCAACAATTGCCTGAACCCCAGCCTCCCTTGCTTTCTTTACAAGCTCTCCAAGCACGAGAAGTTCATCAATCTGAGCCCAGTCAGTGGAGTCAGCAATTGAGCCAGGTCTCAACCCATCACCAAGGCTCAATGTAAGGTCATATTTCCTGGCAATCTCAAGAAGTCTATCAAAATTCTCGTAAAGGGGGTTCTCCCTTTCGTTGTGAATCATCCAGCCAACCATAAAAGCTCCTCCCCTTGAGACAATACTTGTGAGCCTACCCTGTTTTTTAAGCCTTTCCACACCCTTGAGGGTCAATCCTGCATGGACTGTTATAAAGTCAATCCCATCCATTGCATGAAGCTCAATAACATGAAAAATATCGTCAACAGTAAGATTGATCATATTACCTCTGCGGGAAAGCCCATAAATAGCTGCCTGATAAATTGGGACAGAGCCAACAGGAACTGTGGAATTTTTAATTATCTCTCTCCTTATCAGATCAATATTTCCTCCTGTGCTAAGATCCATAACTGTATCTGTTTTGTATTTTATTGCAAGATGAAGCTTTTCAAGTTCATGTTTCATGTGGGGAAAATCCATTGAAGTTCCAAGATTCGTATTTACCTTTGTCCTCAGATTCTTTCCCACTCCTACAGGCTTAATGTTCTTGTGGAGCTTGTTGGCAAGGATTACAGAATGACCCTTTATTATATCTTCAGCCAGCTCCTCCTCAGAGATTCCCTCCTCCTCGGCAACAATCTTTACTGAGGGAGGAATATTTCCCATTTTTAGCTCATCTATTAAACTCATTGATTTTCTCCATAGAATCGGCTCTTAGTTCAAAATATAAAACAAATATTCCCTTCTGTCAACAAAACCTTTTTATAGGCTTTCTTCAAAGAAAATCTCTTTTATTTTTGAGTTTCTTTCTTCTCGATTCCCAATTTCTCTTTGATCTCCCTTACATCCTTTATAAGATCGGGGAGTCTTAAAAGGGAGACCTGTGCCCTTCTCCATAATCTCAAGTCCATCTCAGGATAGCCAGCAATGATGGAGTTGGGCTCAATGTTGCTGGCAACACCGGTCTTAGCTGCAATAACTGTGAAATCTCCGATTTTCAAATGATCCGCTATCCCAACCTGTCCTCCCATTGCAACCCCTTTCCCAATTTCAGTGCTTCCTGCTATTCCTGTTTGGGCTGCAATTATCGTATTTTCACCAATTCTTACATTATGCCCTATCTGAATAAGATTATCCAGCTTTGTTCCCCTTCCTATTCTCGTCTCTCCAAGGGTTGCCCTGTCCACAGTTGTATTTGCTCCTATCTCAACATCGTCCTCAATTACAACAGTTCCTATCTGGGGAATTTTGAAGTATGTGCCATCCTCCTTTTTAACATATCCAAAGCCATCAGATCCAATAACTGCGCCAGAATGAATTATTACTCTTTCCCCAATCTCAACCCTTTCACGAATTGTGACATTGGGGTAAATAAAACAGTTATTCCCTATTCTTACATCATTACCTATAAATGTGTGGGGCATAATTACACTATTCTCGCCTATAAAAACCCTTTCTCCTACAAATACAAATGCACCTATATGAACTGAAGGGTGAATGGAAGCTGAGTCTGCAACTATTGCTGTCGGGTGGACCCCAGAAGGAAATTTTGGAGGAGGATAAAAGATAGCTACAAGCTTTGCAAATTCAAGGTATGGATTTTTTGCCCTGAGAACAGGCAGGCGATCAAAAGGGAAATCCTCAGGTATAATTAGAGCAGATGCCTGAGTAGTTTCAAGAAGAGGTTTTAATTTGGGGTCTGAGAAGAAACTTATATCACCCTCCTTTGCATTTTCAAGACTGGAAACACCCTTTATTTCAATTTCTCCATCCCCTTCCATAGCTAATGATAGAATTTTTGATATATCTTTAAGTTTCATGTTCTCTTATCTCCGTATTTAAAACAGATGTCAGGGAAGCTCCAAAGAGAAGGAAATAAACTGAAAGGTCTACAAGGAGAATAAAACCTACAATTGCTGAAAGTGTTCCGTGGAGTCTTCCCCATATTGCCACATTCCCTATATACCATGTAAAAACCCTTTTCGCAATTTCCCATAGCGTGGTTGTAAAGATGGCAGAAATAAGGGCTACCGAAGTTTTTACTGATACTGGTGGAATAAATTTATATAGAACGAAAAAGAATGAAAAGGAAAGAAGGATTGGGAGAAAATAGGTGACCAAATAGTTTATGATTAAGGAAATTGTTGTGGGATTTATATATTGTGTGATAACAGGGTTTCTCGAAACATATCCGTGGATTGCTGAAAATGTTAGGGAAATAAGGAGGGAAAGAAAAATCAAGCTTCCTGTAAAGAACATCATTGTAAGCTGAAGTACTGTATTTTTGAAGAAAGATCTCTTCAAAGGAATTCCAAAAATTGCGTTTATCCCTGCTGTGATCTTTGTGAAGACAACAACCCCTATAGGGACGGAAAAGAAAATGCCAAGCCATCCAAGTTTTTCAATGCTCTTGATGAGGTGTTTTATTTTGACAAAAAAATTTGGATCAAGGGAGGTGAAGTATCCGTTGGATAGAACATAAATTGAATGGAATAGTTCCATGTCAGAGCCAATTATTTTTGAAACAATAAATCCCAACAATCCTGTTGATGGAATCGCCGCAAGGAGGATGTAGAAGGAAATTATAGCTGAAAGATCATCACTTCTTTCATTACTGAATCTTTTCCAGCTCTCCTTAAGAACAACCCAGAATTTTTTGAGAAATTTCATTACTATGGAGAGATCAGATCCTTCCAGCGGATGAAGTAAATTACAATGTTAATGAAAAGCACATATATTACAAGGGATTCAATAAAAGCTAATCCAAGAAGGAAGAGAGCTCTTATGGAGCCTGCAGAGCCAGGATTTCTCGATATTCCATCAAAGGCAGACCTTATTGCATTACTCTGGGCAATTGCACCTGCCATTGCTGAAAGAGTAAGACCTCCAACACTTACTATAACCGCCCAGACAAGTTTATCTGAACCAGAACCACCATCTCCAGCAAAAAGGGGAGAAAGGAATAGGCAAATAATCAAAAGCCTTTTCATAATCTTTTCTCCTTTCAACATTCAAATCCTCCTTTCAAGATTATTTATGGATTATTAATTTTGAATTTTTCAATGTTCCTCCATTGCTACAGCACCTGCAATATAGGTAGTTGTAAGAAAGACAAAGACAAGAGCCTGGATGAAGGAAGTAAGAACCGCAAAGAGCATAAAGGGTAAAGGGACTATGAAGGGAAAAAGAGTTGCTAAAACCAGTATCAGTAACTCCTCTCCGAGAATATTCCCAAAAAGTCTGATGGAAAGGGAGAACGGACGCGCAAGATGGCTTATTATCTCAACCGGAAAGATGAGCCATGAAAGCCACCAGACAGGACCAGCGAAATTTCTAAGATATCCCAATATGCCATGTTTTTTTATCCCCTGGAAGTGATAGTAGAGGACAGCAAAAATTGCACATCCAACCGGAACATTCAGATTACTTGTTGGAGCCATAAAACCTGGAATTAATCCAATTAAATTGCAAGTAAGTATAAAAAGTCCAAGGGTTGTGATCATGGGAACATATTTTTTCCCTTCCTCTCCTATAAAATCAACTGCAATACTCTCAAAAAATCCATATATTTGCTCAAGCAAAGTCTGAATAGGAGATGGATATATTGAAAGCTTTCTGCTTGCTATTCCAAGAAATAGAACAAGGAAAAGAGCTGAAAGAATTATCATAACTACATGATCAGGTATTGGTTGATGGGGGTTAAGTTTTATCCCGAAAAGGGAGAAGAGAAGATATATCGGTTTTCCAAAAATTGCATTGAAAAGAGAGACAAAAAATAGTTTATGTTCAAGATCTTCCATTTACTCAGCTCCTCTTTT
>JBBIMS010000062.1:0-8157 GCA_037444285.1 Candidatus Aminicenantota bacterium
TTTTAATTCTTGTTTTCATATTATCTTTTTTCCTCGGCCAGTTAAGCTATAAATTCAATATTTTAACATCAATCCCCGACTCCTTTATCTCCCTTTTTACCCGTGATATCTTTTACAACTACGAGCAAATTTCAAACCCTCTTCTTTTTGAAGAAGAAAATGTAAAATATCCTTTCAAATTTATTGTTTACGGAGACTCAAGGGAAAATGCAGGAGTGCAGAGGACCATGATTATCAAAAAAATCATAGAGGAGAGACCTGATTTTGTCATCCATCTTGGAGATATGGTCACCTTCCACGATGAGCATCAATGGGAGATATTTGATGCCTTTGATGGGCAGATCATAAATAATGGAATCCGTTTTTTCCCTGTTCTGGGAAATCATGAGTATAGAGTATCTCGAACAGAGATTTTCCCAAAAAAAGGAGACCCTGAGGTTCTTCTAAAAGGTTATTTTAAAAGATTTCCTTTTCTTGAGGGTAGAAGATGGTATTCCTTTATATATGGAAATTTAAAATTTATAATGCTCGATACAATGATTGATCACTCTCCAGGAAGTCCCCAATACGAGTTTTTAAAGGAAGAGATCGAAAACGGAAATGGTAAATTTGTCCTTGTCTGCATGCACCATCCTCCTTATACAAAAACTAAGTATGGTAAGGCGAGAAAGGCGGATAAAATCCTTGCAGAATTAATTGAGTCTTTAAACCAGAAAGGGTTAAAAACCCACATTGTTTTCACTGCCCACAAGCACAATTACGAAAGATATTTAATAAATGGTATTAACTATATTGTCTCAGCTGGTGGGGGAGCTCCTCCTTATGGAGTAAAAAGGAACGAAAATGATTTTTACAAGGAGGAAGGACCAACCTATCATTACTGCAGGGTCACAGTTTCTGAAAATAAAGGAAAATTTGAAATGGTAAAGCTCTCCAGAGACCTTTCTAAATGGGAGGTAAAGGATAGTTTTGATTTCTGATCTAAAAGTTAAAAGTTGATTCTGAATATTTTTTATTCAAAATTTTTATTTTCAATCTTAAATTTCTAAGCCCACTTTTTCTGGTGTTTTTATACTCTTTTTTCCTCTTCAAGCGTTTCAAAGACTTCTTCTTTGAGTTCAAAATCAGGCATGTTGTAGTAGTGATACCCTGTTCCTGCTGGAATAAGTCTACCCATTATCACATTCTCTTTTAAACCTACAAGATTGTCAATTTTTCCTGCTATTGCTGCATCTGTAAGTATTCTTGTTGTTTCCTGGAAGGATGCGGAGGAGATAAAGCTTTCATTGTTAAGAGCTGCCTTTGAGATACCGAGTAATATAGGTCTTGCCTTCGCAGGTTTTCCACCCTCTTCAATAACTCTCTGGTTCTCCTCAAGGAAGACTGCCTTCTCAACCTTCTCTCCCACTATAAATCTTGTGGTGCCTACATCCTCTATCACAACCCATCTCATCATCTGTCTAACTATTATTTCTATATGTTTGTCATTTATCTGGACACCCTGGGATCTGTAGACCTCCTGAATCTCTTTAAGGAGATAATCTGCAAGAGCTTTTTCACCAAGAACCCTCAGGATTTCATGGGGGTTGACAGCACCTTCATTCAAAGGTTCTCCAGCCTTTATTTTCTCATCGTCTTGAACTCTTAAATGGGCTCCCTTGGGTATTGCATATTCTTTCTCCATTCCTGTCTCGTTTATCACTTTTATCTTCCTTGAACCCTTTGATATTCCGAGGATTTTAACTTTACCATCTATTTCTGATATAACTGCTACAGGGGTTTTCTTTGGATCAGGAACCCTTGCTTCAAATAGATCCACAGCTCTTGGAAGTCCACCTGTAATATCTTTTGTCTTTGCTGTCATTCTGGGGATCTTGGCAATAGCATCTCCTGCATGAACCTCTGCTCCTTCCTTTACCATAAGTCGAGCTCCTACAGGTATGTGATATTTTTTCAAAACTTTTCCATCTTCTTTGCTCTTTATCCAGATCTGAGGCTGTTTTTTCTCTTCCTTCCACTCAACGATAATCTGGGTTATAAGCCCTGTTATCTCATCCTGCTCTTCTTCCATTGTAACTCCGCGCTCAATATCCTTGAACTCAACAATTCCTGTTGCTTCAGTTATTATTGAAGATGTGTAGGGGTCCCACTCAACAAAAACCTGATTAGCTTTTATTGGATCACCATCATTAACCTTCAATGTAGCTCCGTAAGCTATCTGGAAGTGTTCTTTTTCCCTTCCTTTTTCATCAATTATAGCAATGTAGCCAGTTCTGTTTGTAACTACCAGGTTTCCTTCCCTATCCCTCACAGTCTGGAGGTTTATGAATTTTACCCTTCCATCATGTCTTGAAGCAAGTTTCGATGCCTCGCCTATTTTTGAAGCAACTCCACCCACATGGAATGTCCTCATTGTTAGCTGGGTTCCTGGCTCACCTATGGATTGGGCAGCAATAATCCCCACTGCCTCTCCAAGCTCAACAAGTTTTCCTGACGATAGATCCCTTCCATAGCACAGCCTGCAAACACCTCTCCTCGCCTCACAGGTTAGAACTGATCTTATCTTAATCCTTTCAATACCAGCATTTATAAGTTTGTTGGCAATTTCTTCTGTTATTTCTTCATTGGCATTGACTATCGGTTCTCCAGTATCAGGGTCGTGAATTGTCTCAAGGGAAACCCTTCCTATTATCCTTTCCTCAAAGGTCTCAAGAATTTCTCCATTTTCAACAATTGCTGAGACATAAATACCATCTATTGTCCCACAATCTTCCTCAGTCACTATTACATCGTGGGATACATCTATAAGCTTTCTTGTTAGATAACCTGCGTTGGCTGTCTTCAAGGCAGTATCTGCAAGCCCCTTCCTTGCTCCGTGGGTAGATATAAAATATTGAAGAACGGATAGTCCCTCTCTCAAGTTGGATGTTATTGGAGTCTCTATTATCTCGCCTGAGGGCTTTGCCATCAATCCCCTCATACCTGCAAGCTGCTGGATCTGGGTCTTTGACCCTCTTGCCCCTGAGTCAGCCATTACAAATAGAGGATTCAAATAATCTGATCTTTTACTCTCCTGTTCCATTCGGGCAAACATCATATTCCCTATCTTATTAGTAATATTATCCCAGATTCCTACAACCTTATTGTATCTCTCACCTGCTGAAAGAATTCCTTCAAGATACTGTTTCTCAACTTCCTTAACCTCTTCCTCAGCTTTCTTTATTAATTCGTTCTTTTCAGGAGGGATTGTCATATCATCAATCCCAATTGAGAAACCTGCCTTTGTCGCATAGTAAAATCCAAGATCCTTAAGCTTATCCAGAAGTTCTATTGTGCTTTTTAATCCCTTCTTAAGATAAACATAATAAATGAAGTTCTGGATTCCCTTCTTCTTCAGAAGTCCATTTATGTAAGGTATTCCCTCAGGGACAATTTCGTTAAATATTAGCCTTCCAATAGTTGTTGTAATTGGTTCTTTTGGTTCAAAGACAGGGCAATTCAGAACATCCTGATTGTCGTAAAAAATCGAAAGATCCATAAAGGGTTTATCTATTTTAACCTTTATGGGAGCATGAAGGGAGCATTCACCAACCTCATAGGCATAGAAGGCTTCATATTTTGAAGAGAATATCTTTCCTGTTCCTTTTGCTCCAGGTTTATCAAGGGTTAGATAGTAGCACCCGAGAATCATATCCTGTGTAGGGACAGCAAGGGGTTTACCGTGGGCTGGAGAAAGGATATTGTAGGAGGAAAGCATGAGAAGAGATGCCTCTGCTTGAGCTTCTGTGGAAAGGGGTATGTGAACTGCCATCTGGTCTCCATCAAAGTCTGCATTAAACGCAGGACAGACAAGGGGGTGAATTTTTATGGCTTTTCCATCTATAAGGATAGGTTCAAAGGCTTGAATTCCAAGTCTGTGGAGTGTTGGTGCTCTATTTAAAAGAACAGGATGGTCTCTAACAACCTCTTCAAGGTATTTCCATATTTCAGGGCTTTCTTGCTCAACAAGCATTTTGGCTTCTTTTGGAGAATTGGCAACACCTTCTTTTATAAGCTTGTGATAGAGGAAGGGCTTGAAAAGCTCGAGAGCCATTTTCTTTGGAAGCCCACATTGATGGAGCTTTAGCTCAGGTCCCACAACTATGACCGACCTTCCTGAATAATCCACTCTTTTACCTAAAAGATTATGTCTGAATCGACCCTGCTTGCCCCTCAAAGACTCACTGAGGGATTTTAGAGGTTTCCTTCCAGCACCAAGCTGAACCTTACCCCTTCTTCCATTATCAAAAAGGGCATCCACTGCCTCCTGGAGCATTCTCTTTTCATTCCTTATAATCAGTTCAGGAGCGCCAATTGCAATTAGTTTCTTCAATCTGTTGTTTCTATTTATAACTCTTCTGTATAGATCATTGAGATCAGAGGTTGCAAATCTCCCGCCATCCAATCTTACAAGGGGACGAAGATCAGGTGGAAGAACAGGAAGGACATCAAGAATCATCCATTCAGGTCTGTTCCCTGAGTTTTTGAATGCTTCCATTATTTCCAGCCTTTTTGCAAATTTTAATTTTTTCTGGATGGAGCCCTCTTTCATCATTGCTTTTCTCAGCTTCTGTGCCTCTGCCTCAACATTCACCCTCTTAAGAAGCTCCTTCAATGCTTCTGCTCCCATTCCATACTTAAGTCCGTATTCCTTTTCAAAATGTTTAAGAGCCCTATCTGCTCTCCAGACTTTGTCCTTGTCTTCCTTAACCACTTTCTGATAATCACTCTCAGTTAAAATTGCGAATTTTTTCTCGGTCCATTCATAATCCTTATCCTTTAATCTGACATCATCTATAACTATCCACTCATTTTCTGAAATCACCTCTCCTTTTCTGTAAGGAAGTTCTTTCCCCTTTTCCAGCTCACCTGGTTCGAGGATAACAAATGCTTCATAATAAACAATTTTCTCAACATCTTTTGCAGGAATATTGAGAACGAGTCCGATTCTGCTGGGTATATTTCTGAAGAACCATATGTGAGCGACAGGAGCGGCAAGTTCAATATGACCCATTCTCTCCCTTCTTACCTTTGAAAGAGTAACCTCAACTCCGCACTTCTCACATATAACACCTTTAAATTTTGGTCTTTTATATTTTCCACAAAGACACTCATAATCATTGACAGGACCAAATATCTTGGCACAGAACAATCCATCCCTTTCAGGTTTAAAGGTTCTGTAATTTATGGTTTCAGGTTTTGTCACCTCACCGTAGGACCAGCTTCTTATTTGTTCTGGTGAAGCCAATGATATTTTTACCCGATCAAAATCCATTATGGACATACTTCTTAAATCACTTTTCTTTGGGTTTTCCAATTTAACCCTCCTTTTCTAAGGATCTAAAAATTATTTTCATTTTTAATTTCCTTTGTTAATAACAAAGCCCCATGGGAGCTCCTTCTTCTTTTTGGGTATGAACTCCATGTTTATACCCAGACTTTGCAATTCCTTTACAAGAACATTTACAGATTCAGGAAAAGTTGATTTGAAGCTGTGATCTCCCTTCACAATTGAATCATAAATGTTCCATCTTCCTGTTATATCGTCTGATTTTACAGTCAGCATCTCCTGAAGAGTATACGCTGCTCCGTATGCTTCAAGAGCCCAGACTTCCATTTCTCCAAATCTCTGTCCTCCAAATTGAGCCTTGCCTCCAACAGGCTGCTGGGTGATCAAGGAATAAGGACCTGTTGCCCTTGCATGAATCTTGTCTTCAACAAGATGATGGAGTTTCATCATATAGAGATATCCTACAGTAACCTCCTGATCAAAGAATTCACCAGTTAATCCATCCCTTAACTTTATCTTGCCATTGGGTGGTAAGCCCGCTTGTTTCAGGTATTCTTTTATCTCTTCCTCCTTAATCCCTTCAAATACAGGAGAGGCAAATTTTAATCCTAACGCCTTTGCTGCCCATCCGAGATGGGTTTCAAGAATCTGTCCAACATTCATACGGGAAGGAACTCCGAGAGGATTTAAAACTATATCAATTGGTGTTCCGTCAGGAAGGAATGGCATATCCTCTTCTGGGACTATTGCAGCTATAACTCCTTTGTTGCCATGCCTTCCTGCCATCTTATCTCCTTCCATTAATCTTCTCTTGGAAGCAATGTAAATCTTTATTATTTTGATAACACCTGGAGGAAGCTCATCTCCCTTCTTAATACTTTCTATTTTCTCCTTCATAAATGTCTTTAGAGCCTCTATCTGTTTTTCTATCTTGCTTTCTATGCTCGCTATAGCCTCTTCCTTCTCTGGATTACCTTCAATCTTTATTTTTTTGTAAAAGTGGGGAGGGATAGAATCCAGAATATCATCAGTTAAAACTGTCCCTTTCTTATAGACTTTCTTCTCTATCTGGATATCCTTTGCCAGTTTTTCTCCTCTTAGAAGCTTCCTTATCCTGGTTTCTTTCTCCATCTGGAGGATTTTCTTTTCATCGTTGAAATTCCTCTTTATCTTTTCAATCTCTTCCTCTTCTATTTTTGAGGTTCTTCCATCCTTCTCTGCTCCCTTTCGAGTGAAAACTTTAACATCTATAACAGTTCCTTCAACTCCTGGCTTACAATAGAGGGAAACATCCTTAACATCAAGAGCCTTCTCACCAAATATTGCTCTCAAAAGTTTTTCCTCAGGGGTAAGTTGTGTCTCTCCCTTTGGAGCAAGTTTGCCTACAAGAATATCCCCTGGTTTTACATAGGCGCCGATTCTCACAATTCCATGTTCATCAAGGTTTCTGAGAAGGGTCTCCTTTACATGGGGTATGTCTCTTGTTACCTCTTCAGGTCCAAGTTTTGTGTCTCTTACTTCAATGCTCTCTTCAATTATGTGTATTGATGTGTAAGCATCTTCTTTGACAAGCTTTTCACTGACAATTATTGCATCTTCAAAATTGTACCCTCTCCATGGAATAAAGGCTACAAGAACATTCCTTCCAAGGGCAAGTTCTCCCTTGTCAGTGCATGCGGAGTCAGCGAGAATCTGCCCTGCGTAAACTCTTTCTCCTTTTTTAACAAGAGGTCTGTGATGGAGAAGAGTGTTCTGATTTGTTCTCCTAAATTTTGTTAAAATGTAAAGATCAGTGCTCAAGCCGTAAGATTGTTCATTTTCGTCTACTCTTACAAGAATTCTTTGAGAATCAACACTTTCAACAATACCTGACCTTTTGCAGACAATTACACTGCCACTTTTTTTAGCCACTTCATATTCCATACCTGTTCCAACAATTGGAGCTTCTGGTTTTAGAAGAGGAACCGCCTGTCTCTGCATGTTTGAACCCATCAAAGCCCTGTTGGCGTCATCATGTTCAAGAAATGGGATTAATGATGCAGACACAGAAACTACCTGTTTTGGAGAAAGATCAATAAAGTCAACTCTTTCTCTTGGAACGATCTTAAAAGCTCCACCCTGCCTTGCAATTACAAACTCATTAATGATCTTCCCATCACTATCAACATCAACATTTGCCTGAGATATTACATATTTTTCTTCCTCCCATGCATTGAGATAAAAAACATGGGGCTTGAAAATTGGAAGTTGTTTTTGCTCTTTCTGTAATCTAACTATCTCCTTCTGGAGAAGATCCTTTTCAACAATTTCACCGATTTTAAAATTAGAGTCCTTAGGATGTATAATTTTAAAGTAATCCACTATTTTCCCATTTACTACCTTTCTGTAAGGGGTTTCTATAAAACCGAATTCATTTATTCTTGCGTAAATGCTGAGGGATGAAATCAGACCTATGCTCGGTCCTTCTGGAGTCTCAATGGGACAGATTCTTCCGTAATGGGTTGGATGAACATCCCTTACTTCAAATCCAGCTCTTTCTCTGCTCAAGCCTTGCGGCCCCATGGCAGAAAGCCTTCTCTTGTGAGTCAGTTCTGCAAGGATATTTGTTTGATCCATAAACTGGGAAAGTTCACCTGTAGCAAAGAATTCTTTTAAAGCAGCAATTACTGGTTTTGGATTTATTAAGTCTGCTGGCATCAGGGAGGATAGATCTGCACTCACTGTCATTCTTTCTTTTATGGTTCTTTCCATTCTCAAAAGTCCTATCCTGAAACTGTTTTCAGCAAGTTCCCCTACTGAACGGACCCTTCTGTTTCCAAGATGATCAA